>NZ_CAAGSW010000004.1:300000-417966 GCF_900774055.1 Methanococcoides sp. AM1
CCAGAGCATCTCTTACTCTGGACTCATCCTCTGTAGCATGTGCGGTTACACGCACAGATATATAGTGAATCACTTTCTGCTGCTGTTGATGTTTGATCTGATGCTTGGTCTGGTCTTTTCAGTACCGGTACCGCGCGTCCTCATACCTCTGCCTTTGCGACCTGCACTGGTCTTACCGCGGAATGCCCTTCCACTGTGAGCCTTGTCACAGATCCAGTTGAGATTCTTGTCGCTTTTGATAACAGGGTGGCTTGGATCAACAAGGATAACTTCATACCATTTCTGTTTACCGTCTTCGCCAACCCAGTAAGAGTTAAGTACTTCCATGTTAGGGAATTTCCTGCTTGCACGCTCTTCAGAGATCCTCTGGATGCTCTTGCCGACAGTTATCTTGTTCTTGCCTGTGTGCTGAGTACGCCTACCACGGATGTAACGGGACTTCCTCATGCTACCCCTTCGTACCTTTACACGAGCTACGACGATACCCTGCTTTGCCTTGTAACCAAGTGCTCGTGCACGGTCGATACGGGTTGGCCGCTCTACTCTTGTGACTGAGCCTTCCTTTCTCCATACCTGAAGTCTTTCCCACCTGAGATCACGAACATATGAATCCCCGGGGTTCTTCCATGCGTCTCTTACATATCCATAAAATGATTTTGACAATTTATTCACCTTGTTTCACGTTAGTTTCACGGTTCAGCCAAAATTACTTCGGCCACACTCCTACGGGACTCTCATCCCGACAATGAAACATTCGGTAGTACATACAACATACCATTTAAAGCTTTGTATAAGACAAAAACCAAAAGAAGCAAGGCTATTTGAAAATTAATAAAATGAAAAGAAAGGACGTGGGGCTGGTGAGATTCGAACTCACGATCGACGGGTCTCTCCGAACACTGCCATTACGACAGTAAATGTTCTTAAAGAACACACATCAGTGCTCCAACGGTTCCTCACTGACCCACCCCGTCGGGTAGATCTCAGCAGACCCGTTGTTCATCATTTATCCGCTGGAGCCCGTCGCCATTCCTGGCTAGGCCACAGCCCCGCAACCTTGCGATTGCAACCCTCAGATACATCTCATCGATGATATAGGTATCGGTATGAGGGACAGAAAAATCGGGTATAGAATGCACCCAGATACATTCAAACCCACGACAATATCAATTATTCCGCATCTATAAGGTCAGCAAGCTCAACACAGATTTTTTCGATCTCTTCACGGATGCTGTCCACAGACACACCCAGAAGACCTGCAAGATAAAGTGCACCGCCTGCACCAACGCCTTCTTTAACATACCCAAGCTCATACTGCCTCAGGCCTTTGTGTGAAGAACGACCAAATCCAGGGTCAATAGCATGCATATCCGCATCAAGCGCTTCAATGATCTCATTGAAATTGGCACTTTCATCATCTACCACATAGCTAGTGGTCACAATAGAGACATTACTGAGATCAGTACCTGCATGTTTCATGAAAGCATATACAGCTGCCATCTGAGTACCTCCCGCAAGGATAACACGCTTACCCTTAAGGCCTTCCACAAGACCTGCGGTTGCCGGCATCATAGGATCACCAAGACATGAAAGGGCCTTTAGAGGGTCAGACCGCAGACTTCCCTTTGTAACGCCTGAGACCTCCATTGCTTCACTAACCACTTTTTGCTTTAAAGCAACCGGGTTTTCAGAAGAGCTGCTACTCACATGACCATCGTACCCAAGAGCATTGAGCACACCCATTGCAGTGGTCGTTCCGGCAGGAGTACTTTCCCCGATCACGAACATGTCATGATCATCGCGCACCTTCTCACCAACTTCACGTGCACGCTCAATAATAACCTCAACATCATGAACCGCGATCTCCTTACGGATATCCTCACCGGGTTTAGCACCAAGGTCCTCAAATGGAACCTTAGGAGCGATCTTTAAACCTGAATTAACGAATAGATGAGGCACATTTGAAAGCTGTAAAGATGCACGCGTGATAAGGCCTGGAGTGGGAGTGTTGTAAGGAGGGGTCATGGGAATTACCGGAGTACTGATGATACCACCGGTCTCCACAAGTTCTGCATCCCCTGTGGGAGTATAGTCCGTCAGTTTGGCAGTCTTTCCTGCTGCAGATATCTTTTCAATGTATGCAGTTTCAGTATTTGCCAGCACACAAATGAAAAGTGGCTTTTCAGGTTTCTTATCATTAGCTATCAGAGATTCCATTTTTATCACCCTCCCATGTCATTATAATATCAGTAAGTCTTTGCAACGTAAACCCTTATGCTGGTATCTTTGCCACACATAGGACACTTATAGTTCCCATCTTCATCCTGATCAGTAGGAATTCCAAGTATACCTGCACCAACCTCTTCATCCATTTCAAGTCCGCATTTCTCCTCGCCACACCATGGGACATGTGCAATACCTTCAGAGACCTTCTCTTTTATCTCTTCCACAGTAGTACAATCGAATATACGTGCTTTAAGGTTCTCTTTTGCATTCTCCAGAAGGGAGAACTGGATGACTGCGAACCTCTCGATCACTTCATTAGCAATCGATGAAAGAGGTACCTGTTCCTTCTCACCAGTATCACGCCTTACAAGCATAGCAGCTTCCTTCTCAAGGTCCTTCGGACCGATCTCGATCCTTAAAGGAACACCCTTCATTTCCCATTTGTAGTACTTGGAACCAGGACGCTTGTCACTATCATCGATAGTAACACGAACACCTGCAGCTTCAAGAGTTTCCTTTACATCATTGCATGCGGCCAGAACGGCTTCAGATTTCTTGAAGAGGATCGGAATGATCACTGCCTGGACAGGTGCGACCTCCGGTGGCATGACAAGCCCCTTGTCATCACCATGAATAGAGATCAGAGCAGCAATAGAACGTTCAGAAACACCATAGCATGTCTGGTGAGCATAGACCTGCTCCCCTGTAGCATCCTCATACTTGATATCGAAGGTCTTTGCAAAATTGTCACCCAGATGATGGGCGGTTCCGACCTGCAATGTCTTGCCATCAGGCATCAGTGCATCCACTGCGATCGTATAATCAGCACCCGGGAACTTGTCCCAGTTAGGTCGTTTTGAAGGCAGAACAGGAACTGCGAGCCTTCTGTAGAACTCAGAATATAACCTTATGGCCTCATCCACCTGTGCAGCAGCATCATCCCATGTAGCATGTACTGTATGAGCCTCCTTGAAAGATGTGATCTCACGAAGGCGTATAAGTGGTCGGGTATGCTTTGTTTCATACCTGAAAGTGTTGACGATCTGATACAATTTCAATGGAAGATCAGCATGTGAACGTACCCAGAGACGGTACATCGGATAAATTGCAGTCTCGCTGGTAGGACGAAGTGCAAGCTTTACATCAAGAGGAGTTGTTCCCCCGTTCAATACCCAGTAAACCTCATTCTCGAAACCTTTAATGTGCTCAGCTTCTTTCATGAACTCATTCTCAGGTATCAAAAGAGGAAACATCGTTTCCTGATGGTCCTTGTCGAGAAGTTCACGAATTATCCTATAAACGTTCCTGCGAATGGAAAAACCAAAAGGATACCATACGTACGAACCCTTCACAGGATAACGTACATCCATGATCTCTGCTACCTGGAGCAAGTCGTTATACCATTCACTAAAGTTCTCTTTTGGAGGAAGCGCTGCTTCTTTTTCTTGTTCGGCCATAATGTCACCAATAAGATCAAAATGATTCAATTAGAATATTTAGTTAGAATTGTGTCAGCTAACACATGCATCATTTATATTCATTTCCAATAGGCTGGATCTTATCAGAAGAATCGACTTCCAGCTCGGAAGAATCGATGTCAAACACTACCATACCACTATGGAGATTAGCTGCTTCTTCTTCAGAAAGAGTACGAGATGTAGCTTTTTCAGAAATAATAGCACTGTTTCCCAGAGGATCTTCGATAATTACCTTTAATGGAAGTTCACCCTCAATAGCTTCCTCGAGCATCTTCTGTAGCTCTAAGCCACGTTCATGTGCTTCAGGTTCATCCTTTACCCACTCAGTGGCAGTCACAACAACAGATCTGACCCTTTCAAGGATACCTTCAATATTTGTCACATAGGACTCTGAAACTGAGCCCGGTTCAACGTCAATTCCCAGATCAGGAATGCGGATAGTACCTGACGTGGAACGAATTACCCTTGCATTAAGATCTTCCAGGCCCTCTACCATCATTTCAAAACGCACTGGCTCTTTTTGCGTCAGGATCATAGTGTCAGTGAACCTGAAACTACAGTTAGAACAAGTAGTCGAAATATACATCACTTCCCCGAAATAGGGGATCTGATCGCCATTCCACTTAATAACAAGCTCCTCATGGCAGAGAGGGCATGATGTTCGTGTTTCAAAAGATTTCCGGGATCCTTCCCCGGAATCGTTCTCTGTGCTCAATACCTTCCACCAACTATCTTAGACCTGTCTATCTTGACGCCTGTTGGTGTAACAAGTACCTGGTCATCCTTGATACCCGCAATATCACCATGCACATCGATGACTACATCCTTCAGGTCCTTGAGTGCCCTGTCGAGCATGAGTTTGTCAGCTTTGATGTTGGAGATATCGATCATGAGGATATTGCCATCATAGACCTCTTTCTTCAGACCTGGAAGCTCATTCAGGTTCGTAAGTTCTGCCACTCTGACATAGGTCTCTGCAGGTTCATCTGCCAGTTCCTGCTCAAACTTGCCGAGATCAAGCTCGGTATATTCGTCAGCATCTGTTGCACCCTTTGATCCGCTTCCAAATAATTTGTCCATGAAATTTGCCATAGTCCGCACCTTTGTGTTAAAATTTTATTGAATGGATATAGAATATATCACTATTAAGTCTTTTAATATTTAAGCCATTAGCCATTTTAGGCACTTTTAGCTTTGCAGCAATGTTAACGGGTTTATTATGTATGGTCATCATATTTTAATGATGGCTTTGCATTCAAAAATATCGCCGACATCTTAGGCTTCAAGATTCCACAGGTCGTCCCCTACATGATGAATGGATTTTACTGCTTTCCCGGACTTACCGACCATCCCGCTTCCAGGTATTAGTGCACGACCAATAGCAAGCGGTTTACCGTGAGTCTCTTCTGTGATTATAACAAGATCGTTCGCCGCAATTTCAGGATCAGCACTTACGATACCCGGACACATTATATCTGCACCGTTGACAACAAATTTTACTGCTCCGGCATCCACTGTCACTTTACAGCAATCAAGCCCAAGCTCCAGTACGCCCCTTACAGTTGGGAAAGGATGCTCGTCCCCTTCATGGAAGAACAGGATACCCCCATCCACGATTATGATCTTAAACCAGTCCGCAGTAGCACTTTCTAACTTTCGCTCTTCGATCTTGTCAATGACATCACCAAAGGAGGACCTAAGGGAAGTCAACAATTTATTCTTTGCAGATTTTCGTAGTTGAACTCTGGACTTTATTTTCAACTTACCACCTTTGATAAGATAATATTAGCTTGCACCACATTAAGCATCATTCACCCTTAAACGTTTCGCGCAGTCGATATCGAAAGGGATGGAAAATAAACTGAAACCATAATTTAACGAAGCATTTCAATTCCTTTAGATAATACCCAAAAAGAACCATGGATTATATCAGATGTTACAAATACCTGAATTATCAAGGCCAAAAAGAAACATTGAAAATCGTGAATGTTTAGAACTTGGTCGAATGATACATATAAGTACATTGCAATTCGTATACAGAGAAATTCAAGATAGACATTAATAATAATTCACATTAAGTAGATTATAACCGTCCAACTTGACCAGTATTTCTAAAAAACGAATTATGGAGGCCCTACCATAAGTTATGCTGAGAGAAAGAAGTATTCTGCATACACTCTTTCGAATTACAAAGACATTCATCAGATAAAGGATCTAAGCCAGCAACACCTGGAGGAGATAGAAATTGCTGCACGGATACTTCCATTCCGTGTTAATAATTATGTGGTTGAGGAACTTATCAACTGGGATGATGCCCCAAATGATCCGATATTCACATTGACATTCCCTAACAAGGACATGCTGCTCCCACAGCACTACAAAGAAATGGCGGACCTATTCCGAAATGATGCTCCGGAAGAAGAGATACAGAAGGAGA
This sequence comes from Methanococcoides sp. AM1, assembly GCF_900774055.1. NCBI lineage: Archaea > Methanobacteriati > Methanobacteriota > Methanomicrobia > Methanosarcinales > Methanosarcinaceae > Methanococcoides > Methanococcoides sp. AM1. Next base: position 306,142 of record NZ_CAAGSW010000004.1, read on the forward strand.
TACAGAAAATACGCCTGAGCCTTAATCCCCATCCTGCAGGACAACTGGAGAAGAACGTTCCGGAACACGATGGAAAAATTATCAGTGGAATGCAGCACAAATACGATGAAACGATCCTATTCTTCCCTGCACAGGGCCAGACCTGCCATGCATTCTGCACATTCTGTTTCAGGTGGGCACAGTTCATTGGAATGGACGACCTGAAATTTGCCAGTCGTGAGATCGAACTACTAATATCATACATCCAGGAACATCCTGAGATCAAGGATGTGCTTTTCACCGGCGGGGATCCCATGACCATGAGTGCGGGCCTTCTCAAAAAATATATAGAACCACTCCTTGAAGCAGATATTCGCAGCCTTGAGAACATAAGGATAGGTACCAAATCACTAAGCTACTGGCCTCAGCGTTTTGTATCAGATAAAGATAGCGAAGATATTCTTTCTCTTTTCAGCAATGTCACAGAACACAAAAAGCACATGGCTCTCATGGCACACTTCAACCATCCCAGGGAACTTGCCACCGATACTGTGAAGAAAGCGATACAGAACATCCGTGCAACAGGTGCACAGATACGAACCCAGTCCCCCCTGATAGCACACATCAATGATGATCCTGCACTCTGGGAAGAGATGTGGAGAGAGCAGGTTCGTCTGGGTTGTATACCTTATTACATGTTCATGGTAAGGAACACAGGTGCAAAGCACTATTTCGATGTACCTATGGCAAGGGCATGGGAGATATTCCAGAACGCATACCAGAACGTCAGCGGGCTTGCAAGAACAGTTCGCGGACCAAGCATGTCCACTGACCCCGGGAAGATCAATATTCTCGGCGTTCAGGAGATCAACGATGAGAAGGTATTTGTTCTTGAGTTCCTTCAGGGACGTGAAAGCAACTGGGTGCGCAAGCCTTTCTTTGCGAAATATTCACCAACAGCTTCATGGCTTAATGATCTTGAACCCGCTTTTGGGCAAGAGAAGTTCTTCTTTGACTAAAATAACCATTAACTGCACAGATCATGTTTACACAACATTAAAGATTACTTTAATTCGCACGATCTGTGTGCACACACTTTTTGTTTTAATTTTCATTGTGGCAGCATCATACAATAATATTTAAATTGGTTACTGCATTAGGATGGTATCTATAACGTAGCCAAGAAACTGGACCTATCCGGGAGGCCACCAGCATGATAAAAGAAGTTACTGATCAGTACAATGCTAATGAGATCGAAATGAAGGTTCACGAGTTCTGGGAAGCAAATAATGCATACAGAGCAGTACGTGAACACAGAAAAGGCGCCAAGAAGTTCTATTTTGTGGACGGACCTCCATACACAACAGGCCATATCCACCTCGGTACTGCCTGGAACAAGATAATAAAGGACTCTATCCTGCGATACATGTCCATGAACAACCATGATATCCTTGACAGGGCGGGCTGGGATATGCACGGACTTCCTATCGAAGTAAAGGTCGAGGGTGCGCTTGGTTTTGAGTCAAAGAAAGACATAGAAGCATATGGTGTCGGCAATTTCATTGAAAAATGCAAGGAGTTCGCACTTCGCCAGAAGGATGATATGACCGGTCAGTTCCGCACCCTTGGTGCATGGCTTGACTGGGAAGATCCATACATGACACTCAAGGATGAGTATATAGAAGCTGCATGGTGGACATTGAAACAGGCACAGGAAAAAAATCTGCTTGATACCGGAAAGAGAGTCGTTAACTGGTGCCCCAGATGCGAAACAGCTATCGCTGATGCTGAGGTCGAGTATGAGGACCGTGATGACCCATCTATCTACATCAAATTCAAATTAAAAGATGAAGAGAATGCATTCATCGTTATATGGACCACCACCCCATGGACCATCCCATCCAACATCGCTGTGGCAGTACACCCGGAGTTCGAGTATGCCAGAGTAAAGGCATACAACGTTGAAGGTGACAGTGAAACACTGATAATGGCTACTGAACTTGTAGAGAACGTACTCAGAATAGGAAGATACGCAGACTACGAGATCCTTGAGACCATGAGCGGAAAAGATGTTGCAGGCATGGCCTATGAGCATCCTCTTGCAGACCTCGTGCCACTCCAGGCTGAGATCGAACACAAGGTCTACAATGCAGATTATGTTACAGCAGAGAACACCGGTTGTGTCCACATTGCTCCCGGACATGGTGTTGACGATTTCGAGGTCGGTGTAAAGAACGAGCTGCCGATCTTCTGCCCCGTAGGTTCCAATGGTAGCTACACAGATGAAGCAGGAAAATACGCCGGCATGAACATCCGCGATGCAAACCGCGTTGTTATGGATGATCTACTCGAGAAGGGACTGCTTATTTCCGAAAAGACCATCAGCCACAGGTATGGTCACTGCTGGAGATGCAAAACACCTATCATTTACCTTGCAACCGAACAGTGGTTCCTGAAGATCGGCGAGCTCAAAGAAGCTATGCTTGAAGAGATCAAGAAGGTCAACTGGACACCGGACTGGGCAGGTTCTGCAAGGTTCAAGGACTGGATCGAAGGTGCACGTGACTGGTGTATCTCCAGACAGCGCTACTGGGGTATCCCAATTCCGGTATGGAAATGTTCAAAGTGTGCAAAGATCGATGTGATCGGCACAAAGGAAGAGCTTCTGGAGCGTTCAGGTGCAGATGCAGATATTGAATTGCACAGACCGTATGTTGACAAGATCACCATGCCTTGTGATTGTGGCGGCACCATGAAACGTGTGGAAGATGTTTTCGACGTATGGTTCGACTCTGCAGTGGCATCCTGGGCTACACTTAGGTTCCCGCAAACAAAGGAAAAGTTCGATGAGTGGTGGCCTGCTGACTTTATCACAGAGGGACACGACCAGACACGCGGATGGTTCTATTCACAGCTTGGTGCCAGCATGGTAGCATTTGGTAAAGCTCCATACAAGAACGTGCTGATGCACGGTTTTACCCTCGATGGCAGCGGAAAGAAGATGTCAAAGAGCATTGGAAATGTTGTGCAGCCAGCAGAGGTCATCGAAAAGTTCGGTGCTGACACTCTAAGGGCATACGTACTTGCATCCAGCGCACCATGGGAAGACCTGAAGTTCAACTGGGATGAGATCGCAACAATACACAGGACAAACAACATTCTGTGGAATGTCTATCGTTTCCCGCTTCCATACATGGCACTTGACAAGTTCGACCCACAGGAAGTTTCATACGAGTCCGTTGAAGCACACCTGAGAAGCGAGGACAAGTGGATCCTTTCACGCATGCAGTCCGTCATTGCGGATGTCAACAAAGCAATGGACGAGAGATTATTGCACAAGGCAATGCGTGCTATTAATGAATTCGTGCTTGAGGACCTTTCAAGATGGTATATCCAGCTTATCAGGCCAAGGACATGGACCGAAGCGAACGATCCTGATAAACTTGCAGTTTACAGGGTGCTCTACGAAGTATTCGTTACAACTGCAAAATTGATCGCACCATTCATGCCACATCTTGCAGAAGAGATGTACCAGAACCTTGTCAGGAATGTCGATGAGAATGCTCCTGTAACCATCCATCTTTGCGACTGGCCAACTGTCGACGAGGCACTTGTGGACGTGGACCTTGAAGCACATATGAAAGCGGTACGCTCTATGGTCGAATCATCTTCGAACGCACGCCAGAAGGTCGGACGCAAGCTCAGATGGCCTGTATCACGCATCGTTGTCAGCCCTGCCGACGAGAACACCGTTGCAGCCGTTGAACAACTTCGCTATGTCCTTATGGACCAGACCAACGCCAAGTATATCGAACTTATAGAGATCGGCGAAAGCTGGAAGGAACTCGGAGTTGAAGCCGCACCAAACCCCGGAGCGATCGGACCTGTCTTCAAGGGAGATGCCGGCAAGGTGAATGCAGCGATCGTTTCGATGGATGCTATGGATCTAAAGAAGGGACTTGCAGACGGTGAAATGGAGATATCCATTGCAGATGGCACTAATATCACCATCACAGAGAAGATGGTGAACTTCAGCGAAACACTTCCGGAAGCTGTAGCAAGTGCTGAATTTGCAGGCGGAGTTGTCTTTGTCGATGCAACCCTTACACGCGAGATCGAATCCGAAGGATACTCAAGGGAAGTTATCCGCAGGATACAGGATATGCGCAAGGAGCTTGACCTCGATGTTGATGACAGCATAAAGGCACACATCCAGATCGACGATGATAGAGTCCTTGACCTTGTACTTGACTTTGAGAACTACATCGCAAAGGAAGTTCGTGCAAGGGTTCTTGTGGTCGGTTTAGATGTCGATACCACCGGTGAGCTTGCAAAGGACTGGAATGTCGAAGGCATTCCAATGCACATCGCGATCTCAAAAGAAGAATGAGACCGAGGTAAGATAATGGATTTTAAGAAATGGGAACCAGTCTACGAGAAGATTCTCGAAGACTTCGGTTTTTCCAGAGAGGATGATGAGAATTCCGCCATCCTCCTTTCCAATCTATTGATAGGGGCAGGTACTGCCGATACGAACACACTTGAGGAGCTGATCAGCGGAAAGGACGTCCTTGTTTGTGGCAATGCACCAAAGCTTCTGATCGACCTGAAGGAGGTCAACGTAGAAGACTACGTGATCATAGCAGCCGATGGCGCCACAGCACCCCTGATAGATAAGGGTATTGTCCCACACGTAATTGTAACAGACCTTGATGGCGATGTGGAAAAAGAGATCCAGGCAAATCAGGAAGGTTCGATCATGGTCGTCCATGCACATGGTGACAATACTGAAAAGCTGCTAAGATACGTCCCACAGTTCAGGAACGTCATCGGCACCACCCAGGCAGAACCTTTTGGAAACATCCACAACTTCGGTGGTTTCACGGACGGGGACAGATGCGTCTTCCTTGCACACGAGTTCAATGCTGAAAGCATAACCCTTGTAGGTTTTGATTTCTATGACAAGAACGTGACACCTATGAAGGAAAAGAAGCTCAAGTGGGCACAGAGGCTCTTAGGAGCTTTCTGAAACTTTCTTTTTTTGATTTTACCCAGGCTGGTTTTATTGCAAAGCCAATGTCTTTTCTTAATCGATAACACAAAGAGGTTATTGAACAGCTTTTGCTTTAGCAATTCGCTACATATTGAAAATCACCAATAATCGAGATCAATATCACTTACTGCTTGCCATTCACAACCTGCTTACAGAATAGATAAATAAGATGTAAGCATAAATTTTCTATCAGACAATTGGGGGCAAACTGTCTGAACACCAGAAATTAGAATACAAAGAATTACTGAATAGTGTGAGCATGGGGTCGCCCTCCGTTTCCTCGACAGGGGGAGATCGATATAATACTATTCTTTCAAGAAAGGTGAAGCATAAGAAAGATTTCAGTTATTCTCTTGCTAACACCAATTGAAATTAGATCAACAATGGGGGAACCAAGATTGAGTGATACAAATGAGAAAACTCCAAAGGTATTAACTACTGCCTTTGGGATCCCGGTCGGGGACGATCAGAACAGTTTGACAGCAGGGGAACGTGGACCGGTCCTGATGCAGGATGTGCATCTGCTGGAGAAACTCGGACACTTTGACCGCGAGCGAATACCTGAGCGCGTTGTACATGCAAAGGGTGCAGGTGCAGGAGGTTACTTCGAAGTGACTGCCGACGTTACCAAATACACAAAGGCCAAATTCCTTTCAGATATCGGCAAGCGTACTGAAGTCTTTGTCCGCTTTTCAACGGTAGGTGGTGAGAAAGGGTCTGCTGATGCAGCACGCGATCCGCGTGGATTTGCCATTAAGTTCTATACAGAAGAGGGAAACTACGACCTGACAGGGAACAATACCCCTGTATTCTTCATTCGGGATCCATTGAAGTTCCCTGATTTCATCCACACACAGAAACGAAATCCTGCAACCAACTGTAAGGACCCGAACATGTTCTGGGATTTCCTTTCCCTTACCCCGGAATCCATTCATCAGGTCACCATACTGTTCTCGGACAGGGGTACACCTGCAACTTACCGCAACATGAACGGCTACTCGAGCCACACATACAAATGGTACACTGAAGATGGTAATTACGTCTGGGTACAGTACCATTTCAAGACTGACCAGGGGATAAAGAACCTGACCCGCGAAGAAGCGGATAAATTAAGTGGCAGCGACCCGGATCATGCTACAAGGGACCTCTATGAAGCTATTGAAAGAGGAGATTACCCATCATGGACCCTTGAAATGCAGATCATGACACCGGAGCAGGCCAAAGACTACCGGTTCGATATCCTCGATATAACCAAGGTCTGGCCACACGGGGATTTCCCGACCATCAAGATAGGCAAGCTGGTACTGAACCGGAACCCGGAAAATTACTTTGCAGAAGTTGAGCAGGCAGCCTTCAGTCCGGCCAACCTTGTGCCAGGGATCGCGATCTCGCCGGACAAGATGCTGCAAGCCAGAGTATTTTCCTACCACGACACTCACATCCACCGACTTGGGCCCAACTATCACCTTATCCCTGTGAACATACCCAAGAACGCACCGGAAGTCAGTTACCAGCGTGACGGATTTATGCGCATTGATGGCAATGGTAGTGGCGGACCAAATTACTGGCCAAACAGTTTTGGCGGACCTGGGCCAGATGCGGATGCTCTTGAGCCTGAATTTGAAATATCCGGCCCGGCAGCACGTACACCTTATAACCATCCCAACGATGATTTTGTACAGGCAGGCAACCTGTATCGTAATGTTATGGATGATCAGGCCCGTGAGAATCTGGTAGGCAATATTGTGTCCCATATATCAGGTGCACAAAAGCGCATCCAGCTAAGGCAGACAGCTCTATTCTTCAAGGCGGATCCTGATTATGGAAGCCGGGTAGCCGAGGGACTGGGACTGGATGTAAAGGAAGTAGAACGTCTTGCTAATATGACCAAAGAAGAACGTGCAAAAGCGACTGAAAAGTAAAGTGAAATGCGATGAAATGTTTTCCATCCACTGTGAAACCGAATGATCCTGATTTCCAATCATTTCTGGTTTCACGGCGGATATGGCCATGATGAAGGCAACTGCAGGATCACTTTACATTAAGCTACTTATGAACAGATATCGAACTAATTGCAATAGTTCGAACTATACATATCATTGCATTTCAGATCAATAGATTGCTGAAAATATAGAGAGATATAGCAGATCATTCTGTCGAACATGAGTATTTGAAATTGTAATTTTATTACCGGGATCGAGACAGCGAAGATCAATTAAAAATACAGCATCAGATACAATAATATAAAAGCGTAGATAGTATCCTTTATATTCTTTTAATTGTAATACTTCTAAAGTCAGATAGTGAATTATAACACAATGAACAGAATTGAAGTGTTATTAATAAATTTAAAATAAAGAGGTTTCATGCAAACTTTAGTCATATGCATCGACAGAGACAATGATCTTGGTGAAAAAGCAAATGTTATCACCCCACTCATAGGACGTGAAGATAACATCGATGCAGCAGTGAAACTTGCAACTGCAGACCCCGAGGACTCCGACAGCAATACAATATTTGGCGGCGTGAATGTTCTTGATGAATTGCTTGCAAAGGGGCTTGATGCCCAGATAATCACATTTGCAGGTGACAAGAATGTGGGCGTTATATCAGACCAGAAAATATCTGCCCAGCTGGATGCATTCCTGAGCGAGAATGAGATCACAAATGCAATATTCATATCCGATGGAGCAGAAGATGAAACACTCCTGCCCATCGTCCAATCCCGTATCAAGATCGATTCAGTAAAACGTATCGTGGTTAAGCAAAGTGCAAACCTCGAAAGTACTTACTATATCCTGAAAAATGCACTGAACGATCCGAAAATATCGCAGACCTTCTTTGTGCCATTAGGACTTGCAGCACTTATCTATGCAATTTTCCTGCTGGCAAGATATCCGGAAGGCGCAATTATTGGTATTTCAGCCGCTATCGGAATGTACATGCTTTACAGGGGATTCAACCTTGACCAGCCATTCGCGCTTTTAAGAGAAAGGATGAAAGATGCTTTTTATGAAGGCCAGATGACCTTTGTCACTTACACGATCGCTGCCATCCTTGGAGTGATCGCCACCATGATCGGCGCTGTGACGCTCTGGCAATACTACATTACAGGCGGCAGCTGGTACTATGGGATAGTAACCCTCATCACCGTTTTCATTAATGTCACCATCTGGTGGTACGTTATAGCCATTCTTTTTGCAGACATCGGGAAGATGGTCGACCAGAAAGTAAGCAAAACCTTTACAGTAAAAGAGATAGCACCGGCTCTTTTCATAATAGCAATTGGTCTGCTTTTCTGGGGTGCAAGCAGCTATATACTCTCAGTAAGCGCTCTTGCCGGCGATGCAGCAAGCAATGAACTGAGCCTGCAATACTTCGTGTACTCAGTAGTAGGTGCCATAATGATCGCACTTTTTGGCATAAGGATCTCTATGAGCAATACATCACCCGAGAAGCTTCTGAAGAAAGAAAAGGGTAAAGCTAAAAAATAATAAGACCGATTACCACACATGAAAATCGATGCAGCAGTACTTGGTGGCGTTGGATTCTCATCTTTTATAGAAGGATCTGCAAAGATCGTCAATACACCTTACGGGGATGTTGGCGTATATATTGGCGAACTGAATGATAAGACCATAGCCATAGTACCCCGGCATTCAGGAGCTGCTGAACATGTTCCTCCACATATGATCAACTATCGTGCCAATATATGGGCGATAAAGGAACTTGGAGTGGAAAAGATAGTAGCCACCAATTCCGTAGGAACCATGAAAGGTCATGCACTCGGCAGTTTTGTTATACCTGATGATTTTGTAGACCTTACCAAAAGCCGCATATCCACATTCCATGACAAGAACACAGTTCATGTTGATATGACAGAACCATATTGTCCTCTTATCAGCAAATGCCTTATGGAAACACTTGAGAAAAAAGGGCTTGACTATACCAGAGGAACATATGTTTGTACCGAAGGGCCACGCTTTGAGACCCGTGCAGAGATAAAAATGATGAGTACGATCGGAGATATTGTTGGTATGACAGGACTTCCGGAAGTTGTCCTTGCACGAGAGCTGGAACTGTGCTATGCCTCCATTTGTACCATAACGAACCAGGCATGTGGACTTACCGAAAACAAGATAACGGCAGATGAAGTCGTGGATGAGCTTGGTACGACGCAGGATATACTGCTGAGTGTGCTAACCGATGTTATTGACTGCATTCCCCCAACGCGTGAATGTGAATGCATGAATGCTACACAAGGGGCACGTCTTTAAGTTCGTTTTAGTCTAATTTGAAGATCCAGGCTAACGAAAAGCAGAATTTGAAAAAGAAGATAATAAAAAAGGGATTATGCAATATCCTTTGACGTATCAATGTTGATGCCTTCTGAGACATTGAACTTGATAACGTCTGTTTTAGGTGCCATTCCACGTATCTTTGGGATCGAAAGCTTGCTCATGATCTTATCAGGATGCCTTTCAACATCTACATCAAAGATAACATCTGATGCATTGAGGATCTCATTTTCAGATTTTTCATCATGACTGCCTTTCAGGGAATAAAGGAATGTAATACTGTTGGCTTCTTTCGTGGTCTCATATAGAAGATTGATCAGACGCTTGAGAAGTCCCGGATTCACATTGAGGTTCATGAAGAACGAGAAATTATCAAAAATGATATTGACCTCTTCTCCCTTTGAATTATTCAGGATGGTGCGTAAGTTATATTCAGCGTACTCGATAATCTTGGAATCAATGTGGCCATTACCCAGATTATCGACCATGTCACCCATGGAAGTGAAATAATACTCACTGTAGATGTCCACAAATATGACATTCGAAGGATCAAGATTCTGGTTCATGATGTCCCTGCGCACATATTTAGGCCTGCGCCCAGTGGTAAAATAATAGGTTTTACGGGACTGTGTGAACTCGTAAAAGAATACTTCTGACATGGATCTTGGATCTGCAGAGAAATAGACCATTGAATTTAGGGGCAGGCCTCCCCCAAGGGTCCTGTCCAATACGTAGATGCCAGTTGGAACGACAACAGGACCATCACATAAATTCTTTTGGACGGGACTGACATCAGCTGTTATGCGGCTCTCCTCTACAGCATTTGTTTCAGTTACAGGAACAGTTTCCTTCGGGACGGTACGTAGCTCAAGCTTCCTGCGAACCTGGGCATCTTCTGTAAGAGACACCTCTTGTTCTGCCGCTACTTTATGTTGCGACGTCCTCGGAGTAATTATTACCTCCGTACCTACAGAAAGCTGACTTGACATTTTTATCCCACACCGAATTATACAATCAGTTTAGATATACTCAATCAAATGTAGGCATGTACATGCATATAAAAGGTATGAACACATGTGAACACAGAAAGTACATTCCAAGTAACATCCCTAAATAAACATGATTTATATACAAGTACATCTCTTTGAAACGCGAAAATGACTCTGTGGACATTTCTCAAGGCCGAAAAGGCCAAGGTCATTGTAATGGCCATTAAGGACAGGAAACGTCTTCCCCAATTTACCGGAGAGCTTATTCTGAGAAAGGCAGACGCAGGACCGCGTCCACACAAGTTCAGGATATTCAGGGATGAAAAGGACGAACTCAGACCACCTGAAGAATTCATAGACCTATTGAGGATGTCAGAGCGTATTCTCATTGATATCGAAAGCGAGAAGAAAGGAGAGGAAGATGTTAAGGAGCTTCTTTCAGGTTTCCATCTTGACTGGGAGCATGCACATGTGTGCAGGTTCTGCCTTTTAAAAAAGAGATTCAATTTTATCAATAAGAAATCCATCAAATATCATCATGAGCTTATTTGTGAAGAATGTGCAAAAGAAGAACTGGACCGTGCACTTAGAAATGCTCATAGCTATTTCGGAGACGAAGCAGCAGAGCGTATCCAGCAGATCATGCTCACCACACGGGACCTTGATCGCACAATAGGAATGCTGAGCCCGGAAGACCTCGACCTTGAATACACCCGGTTTGATACTATAGAAGCCCAGACACAACTTACACAGGTCAGGATAAAGGACATACCGCTGTCAAATAAGTTTAAAAAGATATTATTAAAGAAATCCGATACACTGCTGCCTGTACAATCCCTGTCGGTGGAAAAGGGACTGTTAAAGCGTAAGAACCAGCTTGTGACATCGGTAACTGCTACCGGAAAGACGCTCATTGGAGAGATAGCCGGTATTGAGAACATCATACGTGGTCAGGGTAAGATGCTATATCTTGTACCGCTTGTGGCATTAGCGAACCAGAAGTATGACCAGTTCAACAAGAGGTATTCTGAACTCGGCCTTAAGGCATCCATAAGAGTGGGAAGCTCCAGGATACGCACATCGAAGACAAAGTCCATGCGAAGAACTCTCGATTCGGATATAATTGTGGCCACATATGAAGGTCTTGACTACATATTAAGGTCAAAGGACTCAGACCTTCTGGGTCAGATAGGCACTGTTGTTATCGATGAGGTCCACATGATAGAGGATTCTGAGCGTGGCCATAGGGTGGACGGACTCATCGGAAGGCTGAAGTATGTAGCATCAGGAGCACAGTTCATCTATCTTTCAGCAACCGTGGCTAAACCGAAGCTGCTTGCGAAAAGGCTTGACGCCGAGCTTGTGGAGTATGAATACAGGCCTGTGCCTATTGAGCGCCACCTGCTGTTCTGCCCGGAGAGCAACAAGATCAGACTTATGTCAAAGCTTGTGCGGGACGAGTATGCCAGAACATCATCTAAAGGTCACAAGGGCCAGACCATCATTTTTACGAATTCCCGAAGGAACTGCCATCGAATAGCCCAGGCACTTCCAATATCTACTGCCCCTTACCATGCAGGACTTTCCATGCAGGAGAGGAAGAAGGTAGAGAGACGTTTTGAAAAGGGAGAGCTACCTGTCGTGGTCACAACCGCTGCACTTGCAGCAGGTGTTGATTTCCCTGCATCACAGGTAATATTCGAATCCCTTTCAATGGGTATAGAGTGGCTCACCATGCAGGAGTTCCTGCAGATGCTGGGACGTGCAGGAAGGCCGGATTTCCATGACAGGGGTGTGGTAGTGGTGCTTGCTACGCCACAGAAGAGCTATACAAGCGAGCAGACCGGCACTGAGGAAGAGGTTGCCATCAAACTCCTTAACGGAGAGATGGAACACACCGATGTGGAATATGGTGAAGAGGAACAGATGGAAGAGATCCTGGCCACTGCTGCGGTGACATCGTCCAAGCGTGACCTTGAGGCGATACATAAGGGCATGCTTGCAACCTATTCTTTGAAAGAATTGCTTTCAAAGCTCCAGAAAAAGAAGTTCGTGAACATTAAAGGGGACAATATAGCACTTACGAAGTTCGGAAGCATTGCAGCCGGGCATTTCCTTTCCGTTTCAAAGGCATTCCTGATAAGGGATGCAGTACTTTCCGACCACAACCCGGTGGAGATAATAACCAACCTTGAGTTCTTTGAAGCGGTCTATTTCAAATATGCAGCACAAATATCTACTGCACTGAAGATCAACATGCCTTCAAGGGTGTTCCAGGGAGCTTCCATGGACATTGTTCTTGAGGGCGAGAACCTTTCCAGGCTTGAAATGAAGATGCAGGACCAGATCCTGAACTTCGCTACTGATTTCCTGACCTGCGGTTGTAAGGAAAGTCCTTACTGCGGCTGTCCTGAGAGATTGTTCTCGGAGAAGATCATAAACCTGAGAGTGGATGGTCATGATCCTATACAGATCGTGAACTACCTTGAGAATAAGTACGGGATCACTGCCTACCCGGGAGACCTGCTGGGATACCTGGATGATGCAATACGCAACCTTGATGCTGTTGAAATGATCGCAAAGGCTTATTCCAAAAAGGACCTGGCAAATTCGGCGAGGCATCTGAAGAAGCTTATCGTAAGATGAAGATCGCACTTTGGATCAATGATAACAAAACCTTATAATGTATGTTAACAATTACTTTTCAAAATTAGGTACGGCTTTTGAAGGATATATGACCATGACAGAAGAGAACAAAAATCCTGAAGGTAAAGTGACAAAAAAGTTGAAGATCGAGATAAGGAAACCTGAAGACTTCAAACAGGTTTATGCTATCGGTGCACTTGGCGGGCACAGCCCGTATGATTTCAGGATCGGCTTCTACAATGACAGCCCAAAAGGCTTCGACAAGTCATCTAATTCACAGGTGGTCCAGAGAAACATTGAGACAGAAGTGATACTCTCACCCCTTGCGGCACTGGAGCTTTCACACTGGCTTGAACAGCACATCCGCGATTACGAGGCAATGTTCGGACCGATCACCAGAGTGCAGAAACAGCAACCAAAAATGAAGCAGCCTGAGGATACATCCGAGATACAGGGATATATCTAAAGCTAAACTAAAACTAAAACTAAACTTGAAGAAGTTAGCTGCATACCTACTGTAATAATAAAATAATAGAAGCTTATTCGGCTTTCTAATCGGCAGTAATAAATAGTAGGTTGGACAGTTTACTTTTTCCAATACGTAGTAATACATATTGCAGATCATATTGTTAATTATCTTTGAGTAATGCATGTGAGGATACGATCTTGTTCCCAAATAAGAAAGTTCAGAAATTGATAGGATCTAAGGTCCAGGTAGAGATGAAAGGCAACCAGCATATTCTTGAAGGTACATTAGAAAGTGCTGATGATTACCTTAACCTTCACCTTGTGGACACTGTTGAGATAGCTGACGGACAGCGCCTGCGCTCTCTTGGTTCCGTTGTATTGAGAGGAAACAACATAATCCTGATCGTGCCTGTAGAGAACTAAAACTTTTATTTTCCGGATATAAACCATGGAAATAGAAGAAAAAACTCTTAAACTTATAGGCGATAGCAAGGACGGCGTCTACCAGAACGAACTCTGGAAGATGCTGGAGATCGACAGTCGCAAATGTTCAAGGGTCATCACCAAGTTGATGAATTCAGACCTGATATACCGTGAGTCTGCAGTCAACAACGGCGCAAGGACCTATTTGATCAAAGTAGTCGCACCAGAAGAGGAATCCTATGACCTTCTTCTCGCAGGAGAGATGTTCTCACCCTGCGCAGGTTGCAGATTAGCCTGCCAGCCTGAGATCTGCGAACTACTATCCACCTGGATCAACCAGATAAAACAGGACGACGAAGACAAAACAGACGAAGAATGACCCTTCAGCCGAAAGCTTTATATTGCTAACGTACCTACTAGGGTCGCTTCAAGGTAAGCAAAAAACAGCGTGCTCCGGTAGTGTAGTCCGGCCAATCATTCCAGCCTTTCGAGCTGAAAACTCGGGTTCGAATCCCGGCCGGAGCACCAAAACTTTTGTTATGCTCCCTTTTTTCAAGTGTTTTATTTTCTGTTCCCAATCATAATAACCTATTCTCTCCCCTAAATCCCCAAGGATGCATCAAAAAGCCTTTCTTTCTCACATGTTCCATCCCGACCTCATGACCAACTTCATGCATGAGACGAAGTCTCCAGTTGCCGACTCTACAAACGATAACTTCCTCACATGAATGTGAACACCAACCCAATGCCAGGAAATGAGGATATCCGGAATCTGTGCGAGAAATCATCTTTCCACGACTCAGCCCCGATTCCAATGCATTTTTCGTGAGGGTGAATTCTTTACCATCAGCACTGTAGGCCTTCGTACCAACTTTGACAATTGGCAGGGTGACAGAGTAGCCTTCAATGAGTGGAGTTTCAGAAAGAAGAGAAGATTGAATTTGTGACATGAAGGAGGCTGTCACGTCGGATTATAAAAAGGAAAGTTTAAAAGAAACAATTTTTTATAACAATAAAAAGATATATCATAGTATATCTACTGCAAGGGGTCTTGCATGGTTAATGAGTTGAAAATAAACAGGACATTCAGAGAAATTGCCATTATTGTGGTTATGACCATTATCGTGACAATAATAGCAAAAATATCTGGCGGAATCCAGATGTTTTGTGAATGGTTTCAAGCACATGAAGTGGTACATGCACCCATTTTTGGATTTTTAGTTTTGATGTCCGGTCTTGCAATATATGGCCTCCGTAGCTACAATGAAACTGATCAAGAAATCGGCAGCTACAGGGATGTTAAACATTCTCTGCAAGAATCTGAGGAAAAATTCAGAACCATATTTGACAAGGCTAATGATGGGATATATCTGATAGATCTTCATGGTCGTTTCATTGATGTAAATGCTATAGCATGTAAACAAACGGGTTACAGTCGGGATGAAATGCTGCAAATGACATATAAGGACATGGGCTTTCCTGAAATTGATTACAAAAAACAAGTGAAAGAATTATACAAGAAAGGATACACCAGTTTCGAGTCAGCTTCTATTCTCAAGAATGGTTCCAATGCTTATGGTCAGATACGTTCTCAAATTATTCAATATGGTGGAAAGACAGCAATCCTAAGCATTGCCCGTGACATCACCGAACGCAAGAAGGCTGAGACCGATTTGCAGGAGTCTGAAAGGAAATTCAGAACTATATTTGAAAATGCCAATGATGGAATCAGTATAGCAGGCATAGAGGGTCACTTTTGGGACGTTAATCAGAAATTTTGTGAACTTCTGGGGTACAGCCGGGATGAACTGCTGCAGATGAAGATGTGGGACCTGGAACCTCACGAACAGATAGAAGAATCACTGGAACGAATGAAGGAATTACGCAAGCAAGGATATGCTATCTTTGAGACAGTTGGCGTTTGTAAGGGTGGTTCCACCATACCAATTGAGTTGAGTATCCGGATAATTAAATATGAAGAAAAGCCGGCTTTACTATGTGTTGTTCGTGACATCACCGAACGCAAGAAGACAGAGAAAGCGATAATCAATGCCAAAATTACTGCCGAAAATGCTAATCGGGTCAAGACTGAATTTATCACAAATATGAGCCATGAGCTAAGAACACCTTTAAACTCAATTATTGGTTTTTCGGATATACTTTTGAATGAGAACTCTGGTCCCTTGAATGAAAAACAGAAGAGATACATATCCAATGCTCATAAAAGTGGAAAGCATCTTTTGAATCTCATCAACGACATCCTATCCATCTCAAACATCGAAAGCGGTAAGATGGATCTTCATATTAATGAATTCTTTGTATCCGATGCTATTGATGAAGTAGAAGCATTGATGATGCCTATTGCATCAGAGAAGGAAATTGACCTGACATGTAACATCGACATTGAAGTGCCTACCATTAAAGCAGACATGATAAAATTCAAGCAGATTCTTTACAACCTCGTGAGCAATGCCATTAAGTTCACAGATCAAGGTGGATCAGTGACAATCGGAGGAAAAATATCAGAGGACTTTGTGCATATTTCTGTAAAGGACACTGGCATCGGTATTTCACCAGAGGATCGGGATAAACTGTTCAAGCCTTTCTTTCAGGTGGATTCTTCAACTGCCAGAGAATATGGAGGCACCGGTCTTGGCCTTGCACTTGTCAAGAAATTTGTTGAAATGCATGGTGGTGAGGTTTGGGTTGAAAGCAATGTGGGAGAAGGCAGTACGTTTACTTTTAGTATACCAATCAATCAGGGAATATCCGAAGTTTAACTTGACTATTTAATACGGACTCTACAAGAGAAGTAGATTGAATTTGTGACATGAAGTAGGATGTCACGTCGGGTTATAAAAAGGAAAGTTAAAAAAAGATAGTAGCCAACGGAATAATGACAAAAACGTTGACGAGCATTCCTGAAGCTGCCACACCGGTGTTAAAAGAGCTCAAGCAACTGTGATGCTTTTATTACACCATTTACAACCGTGTATGTAACGCTGTTCACAATGCCCACTGGTTCGATAACAATTTCACCGTTGTCTCTTGCATCAATAGACGCTTTTAGTGGATGATCCGAATCAATAATGGTTCTTACAGTATCTTCACTTGCCACTACAATCATGGTTGCATCAAATTCTGTATTTTCATCGACTTCCTCCGTTTGCTAAAGTAAAACATTGTAACAATGTAATATTTTATTACTACTATAGATAAAGTTTATCATACTATTTTAAAAATTTAAATTCTAACCCCACCACTCACACCGAATCCCCCACTAAAACGAGGAATCGGGGTACCAGGCTTCTCCGGAGGAAGTAACTCAGTTAGTGCCCACACCAGTGCGTCGACTCTGTCAGGCGACTTTCCATCTCCCGGAATCCATTCGCACATCTGGTCCTCAAGTACCGGGAATGTACCCACATGACTTTTTCAAGTCGTTTATTTATTTCAATCTGGGTATCTTCGATTAACTGGAATGATCTTATAAAAAACAATGAGGCATATTAACTTGAGAAGAATTGCAAATTTTGTGCTCAAATTGCCGATAAAAATATTTTGTTATTATAAATGAAAAAGTTAGTTATGTATGTTAATTATGGATAATATGTTAATATTATGGATATTGTATAGATAAGTATCATATATATGTCAATAAACCAATAAAGGGAAAAGACATCGAAAACTAGGATAATTTATCAACTTCCGGATATCTCCTCTTTGATAAAGTAATACTCTCTGAATTTATCATTCCCAAAATTTGATATATTTCATTTCCAAATGTAATTTATTGCTTCCGGTCGCTGAGAACAGCAAAATAACTACTTTGTTATTGAGATTCGGTATGATTTATTAGTGTTAAGCTAAAAAGAATATGTCGGGATCAATTCATACAACTATAGAATAGAGGAGTAAATTGTGGCGGATACGTATGTAATGATTGATATTAAGAGGATAATATCATGAAGAACGAACTTGGTATGGAAGTTCCCCCATCTGTATGCGAAAAAGCAAAAGAAAAGGGATGTCACCAGGGAGTTAAATACGTTTATATGGATGGAGACTACGGGGGTAAGCTTCCAGCATCAACTATAGGTGGTAAAAAAGCTACACGCTTTTGGAACATCAATAGTGCAAATGCCAATAAAGTCAATTTGGGATCTGGGTGGGTTGCATTTACATCGCCTTCTGATGGTGGTGTGAACATTTTGGGAGATGAAAATGGAAAGCAAAACATTGATCCTGATCTTTATTTTTATTCTTCTTCTTCTTCTTCTTCTGATAAAAATGAACCGAATATTCTGGAATCCCTGAGCTCGAAAGCTACAGATTTCGAGAGGAAACTTCACGAAGCAACAAAGATGTGGAAAGAAAAAGAAGAGGAAAAAAGAAATCATCTTGAAGAAGAGAAATTGCTGAAAAAATGGGATGAGGCAGAAAGAAAGCAACTTGAAGAAGAGAAGTTCCGGAAAGAGAAGGAAGAGGCGGCAAGAAAGCAACTTGAAGAAGAGAAGTTCCGGAAAGAGAAGGAAAAGGTAGCAAGAAAGCAGCGTGAAGAAGAGGAATTACGGAAAGAGCAGGAAGGGGCAAAGAAAAAACGGCAGAAACCTGTGAAAGCCCGGAAATCGAGGAAAGGTGCCCTGATCAAGTGGGTAGGTATCATAATAGCAGCCTGGTTGTTTGTAAGTTTAGTTGCTATTCCTTTTACTGATAATTCGGAGGGTATATCACCTCAGGATCTGGGGATCTTAAATACGGCTCAAACTGTTATCGCAACTGAAAATGTTAATGATAATGCTGTCAAAAACGAAGAGGTCATAAGAGCACAGGAGCTGCCCAAGAACTATACCAACTCTATTGGAATGAAGTTTGTGCTTATCCCTAAGGGTGAGTTCATGATGGGGTCCCCTAATGATGAGGAAGGCAGGTATTATGATAGGGAAGGGCCTATCCACGAAGTGACCATCGAAAAAGATTATTATCTCGGCAAATACGTGGTTACCCAGGAGCAATGGGCTATGGTTATGGGTAGTAATCCCTCTTACTCCACAGGAGATCATCGGCCGGTTGAAAGTATATCATGGGATGAGGTACAGGAATTCATTAAAAAATTGAACTCAATGGAAGGTACAGATAAATATCGACTGCCATCTGAAGCAGAGTGGGAATATGCCTGTAGGGCAGGTACAACAACCAGATATTACTTCGGGGACAATGAATCCAACTTGCATGAGTATGCGTGGCACACTGGAGACATTTATTCAGTAGGGCACCTGAAACCCAATAGCTGGGGTTTGTATGATATGCATGGCAATGTCTATGAATTTGTTCAGGATGAATGGCATCCTGATTATGAAGGTGCTCCAGAGGTTGGAAGTGCCTGGGAGGAGGGTATTTCTGATTTTAGAACCCTGAGGAGTGGTAGCTTGAACGCAGATCCCAGCACTTGCCGTTCTGCGAGCCGTACATCTATTGAGCCCGATTTACGTCTTAACACCGTAGGATTCCGTCTTGTTATGGACGTGTGATATTTACTGTGGTAAGAAAGGAAACATATGATCGATGATATGGAAAATGAAAGTGATACTTTAAGAGGAATTGATAATTAAAAGGAAGAGGATCTTAAAGTCTGAAGATGTTGTTGATCGAATGGGAACGGAAGTTGGTATACTTATGAACGTTTTCTATCATGAACATCATATATCTATTAAACATATCGAATTTTAATAAAATATGCACTTAGAAATAAAAACAACTTTTTTAAAATTGTTAGCAAATTAATTGAGATCGTTCGGTTTTTTGAAGATACCTATATCCCCGATTTGTTGTGCAAGATGTATGAATTGAACCTCCGGGATCAAAGACTATGTTGACACTGGCAACGTGATCGAGGATCATGTTCTTGTCGTAATTTGTTATCTGGCAGGTCATCGATAGCATTTTCTTTAAAGTAATTCCTGCAAAACCATCTGAAAAACTCCCTACATCACTTCCAAACAATAATAAATACTTGAACTTAACATATCATATATTTAGATTATCTGTGGGAGATAGGGATATGCCAGCAATTGTAGAAAAAAACAATTCGAACGGGGTTAGTATTAAATTAAAAGTAGCAGAGGCATCACAGGAAGATGTGGGTAAAGGCATTGTGCGTATCGATCCGGCACAGAGGGAAAAGATCGATGTCGGAGAGTATGAGGTTGTACAGATCGAGGGCGGACGTCAAACATCAGCACTTGCGATAAATACTGATCCTGCAGACGTCGGGCTTGATGTCATCCGAATGGATGGTCTTGTGCGTGCCAATGCAAAGATCAGCATTGGAGATTATGTCGAGGTCAGGAAGGCAGAGTGGAAGGAAGCACTTAGTGTCACTCTTGCACCTGTGAGCAAAGGTATGCACATTTCAGCCTCAAGTGAGATCCTGACATCCGTTTTCAGGAACAGGACCGTATCAAAAGGGGATTTTATCTCCACTACACATTTCAAGAGATCAAAGGAAAGCCCTGCCAGGAGCATGATGCTCGAGGATATGTTCAGCGATCTCTTTGATTACTCGTTCGGCCTGGGCGAGATCAAAATGCAGGTAGTCTCAACATCCCCAAAGGGCATTGTCAAGATCACTGATGTCACAGAACTTCAGCTGCTACCCGAAGCTATAGAGCTCCCGCCAGAGCAATCGATCCCTACTGTAATGTATGAGGACCTTGGAGGCATCAAGCCAGCAATAGCTAAAGTAAGGGAAATGATCGAGTTACCGTTAAAGCACCCGGAGCTATTTGACCGGTTGGGCATCGAACCACCGAGGGGCGTATTGCTTCACGGCCCGCCCGGGACCGGCAAGACCATGCTGGCAAGAGCAGTTGCCAATGAATCCGATGCTTATTTCGTTTCCATTAACGGTCCCGAGATAATGTCCAAATACTATGGCGAGTCCGAACATCAGATACGCGAGATATTCGATGATGCCGAAAAGAATGCACCTGCAATCATATTCCTTGACGAGATCGATTCCATCGCACCAAAAAGGGCAGAAGTTACCGGAGAGGTCGAAAGAAGAGTAGTCTCACAGCTTCTTTCATTGATGGACGGCCTCAAGGAACGTAAGAATGTCATCGTCATTGGTGCAACCAACCGTCCGGAAGCCCTGGATATGGCCCTGCGCCGTCCCGGAAGGTTCGATCGTGAGATAGTGCTACATGTGCCTGATCAGGATGGGCGGCTGGAAATATTCCAGATACACACCCGCGCAATGCCACTTGCAGATGATGTGGACCTTAAGGCACTGGCTGAGACCACTTATGGTTTTGTGGGAGCGGACATTGCAGCACTTTGTCGTGAAGCGGCAATGAGCTCGCTCAGAAAGGTCCTTCCCCAGATCAACCTTGAAGAAGAACACATCCCTGCAGACATCCTTGAAAAGCTGACTGTCACCTCCGAAAATTTCAAGGTGGCACAGAAAGATGTGGAGCCCTCCGCCATGCGTGAGATCATGATAGAGACACCAAATGTTGGATGGAACGATGTAGGAGGACTGGAAGATGTTAAGGAACTGCTCAAGGAAGCTGTTGAATGGCCTCTTAAAAATCCGGAATCGTTCCAGCGTATCGGCGTGGAAGCTCCAAAGGGAGTATTGCTGTATGGCCCTCCAGGAACCGGTAAGACCATGCTGGCAAAAGCCATCGCCCATGAATCTAATGCTAATTTTATAACCTCAAAGGGAAGTGACCTTCTTTCAAAATGGTATGGGGAATCTGAAAAGCACATCTCGGAGATGTTCTCCCGTGCACGTCAGGTAGCACCATCCATCATTTTCCTTGATGAGCTTGATGCACTTGCACCCATACGCGGAGGAGCAATGGGAGAACCTCAGGTTACCGAACGTATCGTGAACCAGTTACTCTCAGAGCTTGATGGACTTGAAGAGCTCCATGGCGTTGTGATAGTAGGTGCTACGAACAGACCTGACATCATTGATCCGGCACTTCTTCGCCCGGGAAGATTTGATGAGCTTATACTTGTTCCCGTGCCTGATCTGCCCACCCGGCGCAAGATCTTTTCAGTCCATACCAAAAAGATGTCACTTGCAAGTGATGTAAATATAGATGAACTCGTGACTTCAACAGACAAGTACACCGGAGCTGATGTTGCTGCGGTCTGTAAAAAAGCAGGACGCTTTGCCCTTCGTGAAGACCTAATGGCAAAAGAGGTCTCACAGAAGCATTTCCTGAAGGCCATCGCTGAAACAGGAACATCGGTCACTTCTGACACCATGAAATATTACGAGGATCTTAAGGGCGACCTTAAGACAAAGAGATCCAGAGAGATAGAGAGCCCAGTCTATGGCTGATATATAAGGAACATCAGTTCAGGTTATAAGTTCTAAGAACAATGAACTATTATACCTATTGGGAATTTCCATGGGCTCACTGCCAGTCCGAATATCGATAGAGTACTGGCAAGTTCATTTTGATAAAGAAAAACGGTTACTCGAATATTAGCATAAGGGAAGATCAGGAAGTGCAATTATGGTAGAAAACAAACTCGAAAGGATCCATGCGGATAGTGCAATGACCTGCTCATTGTGCATGCAGGAGATGGAAAACCTATATGATCACCTTGCTATGTCAACAGAAGAGATCGATCTGCTCGACATGCCAAAACGTTCTTTTACAGTACATTTCCCTGTACGCATGGATTCCGGAAGAATGAAGATGTTCGTGGGTCACAGGGTTCAATACAATGATGCCAGAGGGCCCACCAAGGGAGGAATACGATATCATCCAGACCTTACCGTTGAATATCTTAGGGACCTCGCATTCCTGATGTCCATAAAATGTGCTCTTGTTGACATACCATTCGGGGGAGCAAAAGGCGGCATCGTCACCAATACCAAAGAGCTCAGCCGAGGTGAACTTGAAAGGGTTACCAGGGCCTACATTCGAGAGATCGCTGACTACATCGGACCATTGAAGGATATCCCTGCACCTGATGTATATACCGATGAGCAGATCATGGTATGGATCCTTGACGAGTTCGAAAGGATCAAAAGGGAACACACGCCTTCAATTGTTACCGGGAAACCGATAGAATTAGGAGGAAGCCAGGTCAGGAAATATTCCACATCCCTTGGAGGCGTCTACATCCTTGAAGCAGCCATGGAAAAAGCCAAACTGGACAAGTCGAACCTTTGTGTTGCCATTCAGGGATTCGGAAAAGTAGGCTTGAACGCTGCACGCATACTCTATGAAAAAGGATTTACAATATGTGCAGTAAGCGATTCAAGTGGCGGAATATACAAAGAGGAAGGTCTTGACATCATGGAGGTCATAGACCACAAGTACAGGACCGGAAGCGTGATCGATTTCCCGGAGAGCAGGAATATAACCAATGAAGAATTGCTGGAATCCGATTGTGAAATACTCATCCCTGCAGCTCTTTCAAAACAGATCAAACGCGAGAACGTGAATGACATAAAAGCAAAAATAATCCTTGAACTTGCTAATGCCCCCATTACAATGGATGCAAGCCGAATATTACTTGAAAAATCCGTAATAATCGTACCGGACATACTTGCTAATGCCGGTGGTGTTGTGGTCAGTTACTTTGAATGGATACAAAACCTCAGTCAGGATTACTGGGAAGAAGACAAAGTTCTGGAAAGACTTCAGCAGAAGATGATAACGGCGTTCGATAAAGTATATGAGATATGCATGGAACAAGATTGCAGTATGAGGCGAGCAGCATTACAATTCTCAGTTCGCAGGATACTCTACGCTGAAAGACTCCGTGGGAATCTTTAATGACGTTTATTTCCCACATTCATTTTTGATATTACATTCTCTTTTTTCTTTCTTCATACACTGCAATTAAATACAAATAAAGACCATTTAGAGTGGCAGATCGTTAACATTACATTAGAGATGATCGAACACTTGAAGCAGCTGGTTCCGGTTAATAAATAATAACTTAGAATTAATGACCGAATTCATGGATGATCAATTATGGGAATAATCGACAAAAACCAAAGTATTATAAGTGAGATAGCAGGATTTGCATTCTTCATTGCCAGTATAAGCAATTTTCTTGGTATTAACATACCAGTCCTATCCAACAGTGGTCTTACACTCACTCAAAATATAATATTGTTAGTTCTTGGAGTATATTTGATGACCTACAAGGTACTTTCAAGAGGACTGGCTTCTCGAGCCAAAAATAAATAAATAAATAAATAAATTGATCCATTTTTGCCATGGACAGGCAATGATATTCAGAAAGATAAATCAATGAGGGATCATTTTTTTTTTACCGAACATATCCAGTATTAAAGTACCACAGGTTCGATATGACTTGCTTTTTAGAAAAAACTATATTTCATTTCATTCCAGCAGGGATATATTTTCAAATTATTTCAAAAAAATAAAAATAGCAGAAATCTTATTTTCTGCCTACAAAGTAATATACAGCGGCACCAAGGATACCGAATACAAGTGCTACAAGTATCCACACCACTTTCATTAAACCGCTTAACCCTTTATTCTGTGTCACTACATCATAGATAACCCAGATAACTGAAACCAATACTATAAGGCCCCATATTGCTTCGAGCATTTTTATTAACCTCCGATGTTATATTCACATGATTAATATTTAAAATTATCTTAAAATTGATGAGAAAACCATAACAAGCTAGCAACCTACTTCCTTTTATACCCATACATCATAAATAAATGAATATATGGCATCTTCGGACCATCCAATCAAGCGCCAGCTTTACGTCCTCTCCATATCAAAGCTATTCAAGGACCTTGCTACCGGAATGCTGGTATTCATACTTCCCTTATACGTTGCGAACATGGACTCCCTGATACTGCAGGATATGCCCGTTGTTCTCAAAGCGGGACTCGCAACAACTGTCTTCGGGCTGGCAAACTCCATATCCCAACCATATATGGGAAGACTAAGTGAACGACTTGACAGGAGGAAGCTTTTCCTGACCATCGGTTACATAGTCTTCGCAATTATCTGTTACACCTATGCGATCTCAGGTTACTTTGAATCAATACTTTTCTTCAGGATGATCCAGGGAATTGCAATAGGTGCGACCATTCCCGCCATCGTTACAATGGTCACACATCTCTCTGCGTCAACGGCCAGGGGGCAGGCAATAGGCATCTACTCCACTCTCAGAGGTGCAGCATTTGGAATCGGTTCAGTGGTCGGTGGTGCTGTTGTAACCTACTATGGATTCGTTGCAGGATTCTACATCAGTGCAGCCCTTGTCCTGTTAAGTACCATCCTTATAGTCCTCTTTGTGAAGGAAACAAAAGCACCTGAGATCAAAAAACCGGATGAAAGATCAACTGACGGCCCTTTCATCATCAAGATACTCGCCATTGCCATGTTCATGATGCTTGTAGGCATAATGCTCATACTATCCCTCCTGCCTGCCTACCAGACAAGACTTGAAGCAAGCGAGTTCCTGCTCGGGATAGCACTATCTGCTTATGTGTTCTCAAGGATCGTATTCCAGGTACCAATAGGTATCCTCTCGGACAGGTTCGGAAGAAAGCTTCCCATAATTGCAGGTATCTTCTTCAACGCGATAATCGTCTATGGCCTCGGACACGTTGATACCATAAACGCCCTTATCCTGCTGAGATTACTACAGGGTATAGCCATGGCAGCAGTTGAGACACCCCTGCTTGCTCTTGCAGTGGAACTATCGGGCGAGAAAAAGATCAGTAGCAGGATAAGTACTATAACCGGTGCACAGGCAGCAGGAGTAGCAATGGGTCCTCTGATAGGAGGAGTTTTTGGAGGTTATGTTAGTTTTGAAACACCATTCCACATCAGCAGCCTACTGATCGTCCTATCAGGAATTTTGGTATGGGCTGCATTAAGGAAGAGCAGTTCCAATACTGGTAATAATGGGATCAAATGAAAAACAGAAAGATCAGGAAAGATCTCCATCCGCTTTCAAATGAGATTCAAAGGTCCTAACGACCAGTGGATTGACAGGAAAGCCTTCCAATCCAATATCTTCCAGCACTTTTTCCCATGAAACAGATGAGAAGTTCTGAACCGCCTCATGAACCTTTTTGACATATTCAATTCCCTCATCGATTGCATTATAGGCATCCTCACCCTCAATTGGATCATCCCACGAGGACAAAAGTACATTCACATCAGACACATCCCGAAGTTTCCTGAGTGATGAGAGAACTTGTGCAACATTATCATAGATGGGAATATCCCCCACCAGAGGAATAGAATCCCCGGAGAACAGTACGTTGTCAGAAGATAACAGTAATGAGATCGAGCCTTTCGAGTGACCTGGAGTGTGAATAAATCTCAGGGACATATCTTTCCCAAGGTTGATCACATCCCCATCCTCAAGGACACGATCCACTTTCACCGGACCGTCTGTAAGGGTATCAAAATTTGGTATTGGACGCTCCCTGAACTGGATATCAGGATGCTCCATCCACTCTACAGCATCCCTGTGAGCAGCAACTTTGCATCCTGTTAATTCCTTTATCGCAGGAGTAGAGCCGATGTGATCCGCATGGGAATGCGTCTGCACTATCAGTGAGATCTCCTGCGGATCCCTGCCTGTCTTTTTCATGTAGTCGAAGATGAGTTTTTCAGAGGATGCAACACCACAGTCCACAAGGCAAACATTCTTTCCATAGATGAGATAAGCATACACAAAGCGCTTGACCACAATACCTGAGTCGGTGGTGAGACTGAAAGGTATCTTAATGGCATGGACATGTTCTGTCACCTGCATATTCAACCCCCTGTTCATTTCTTTGCGATAACAGTTATCCAGTTGTTTTCCGGAACCTCATCGATCTCAACAGAAGAAAAACCTGCACTTTCAAGCATATTCCGGTAATCCTGGGGTGAGAATATGTTCATCCCGCCAACTTCAGTGAAAGGCGTGTTCCGACCCTCAAAGTTGCTATGCTCGTACATCTCATTGACTATCAGAAGCATGCCACCATCTTTGAGCACACGTCTGACCTCTTTGAGATCCTCTACGATATCCGGCCAGAAATAGCACGTCTCAAAAGCCGTGACAATATCGAACATGTTATCAGGTAGCGGCAACTCTGAGACAGAAGAATGTATTATGGTGACATGTTCACTGTCAACCGCAGTCCTGTTCAACTCGGTAGCAAGACCTACCATCTCATTGGAATGGTCTACACCATAAACTTTACCAGCCTCTACAAGATCCGCAAGGATACTCACAGCACGACCACCACCGCAGCCAACATCGAGTATCCATGACTCCGGATCAGTGGAAATATGACCAATGCCCCATTTCCACAATTCATAATGGTGCTCGTTCATCTCAATACCAACTTTTTTTCCATCTTCACCTGAAGGATTTGCATGGATCCTCACAACTTCCTCGATATCCAATCACATCAGCTCCCTATAACCAATTATCATAAGCAATAATTCAAAGTCATTTCCAGCCATCACACAAAGGTATCCTGCCCCTGTAGATAATTTCCCTTCCCTCATAGCCGAATACCAGAGGACATACCTTAACGCCGGCATCCATAGCATTCCTGAAAGCAGATGCAAGGTCAGGGTCAATTACTTCGTTCGGTGCGAAGCATTGTACATCCTTTCTGAAGATCAGTATGAGGAGAAGTGCTTCATCACCACCCCTAACCGCCTTTATCAATTCTTCAACATGCCTTTTTCCCCTTGACGTTGGGGCGTCGGGAAATGTTGCTTTCCGACCATTAGTAAGAGTGCATCCTTTTACTTCCACCCAGATCTTCGTGTTACCTTTCCTCAGGAGGAAATCCAGCCGGCTATCCCCGAACTTCTGCTCAGCTGCAACTGAATCCAGCCCTTCAAGGAAAGGGCAGATCTCATTCCTTATAGACCATTCAGCGATCTTGCGATGGAATGCTGAATTTATCAGGATCCAGCCATCTTCAGCTTTAGCAGCAATGACATCCCAGCCTGTCTTTCGATTAGTATTCGCGGCTTTTTTCAGGAGCAGGTCATTTCCTGTATAAAGCAGGTCTTCAAGTCTTCCGGGATCATGAATGTGGACCTTTTCTTCTCGTATATCAACAGGAGACCCGGAAATTGATGTTATATCCACTATCCCCAGGAATCGGTTAGGTCTTGACAATAATTTTGCTTCAGCATCCCATGGGATCTCCAGAACCACTTTTTTTTCAGGCATTATTTGGCTTCCCGGATAATAAAAATGAAAAGGGGAGATCAATTACTATCTGCTACAACTCCACCTACAACACCACCGATAATTCCGAATATAGCAGTGTAGATGACAATTACTAAAGTGATGAAAAGACTGGATCCTGCCAGAATAGCACCCATCACAGGAATATCCTTAAGCAGAAGTGCCAGAGCACCTGAAAGTAAGAATCCGGGAATAGCTGCCAGTAAAGACATCAAAATACCTACTTTAAGGCCACCGAAAGCACCTTCGGAAGCAACATACCCTCCGAGAAAACCTCCGAAGAACGGAGAAAGTGCATTTACCAGCGGTACTATATACAGAATGAGCGTGCAACCCAGCCCAATAATTGCTCCTTTTATAATATTCATAAGAACGTGTCCTGTTACTATATCATGCAATATAGGACTAAACATATTATTTAGTTATCTATTGAAAATAAAAAGAACATATGTTATAAAATCAAGAGCTGGCACCCATACCGCATCTGAATATATTAACAATGTTTACGCCGTTAACATTTAAATAGTAGTATGTCAATTAGCAATTACTGAAAGACACTAGCAAAACCTATTTGAGAATGTCTTTGAGGAAAAACGAATACTACCACCAATTTGAACCTGATGCTGGAATTTCTCAGTATCAGGCTTCATGCCTATTCCTGTATATACAGTATTTTGTTCAGATCAACCCTTCCTTATATCGATTCTGGCTTATAGCTACCCCAGCCTAGCTCATTTTTATGCGTATTTTCGACCTGGCCATCAACTTTTGCGAGTAGCAGGAATCCAAAAAGTATAACCTCAAATACAACAATTAATGCTTCATGGATAAACAGAAAGACAAAAAGTACCACCTTCACATTTATCACGCTCGCCAGTGCGATCCGAAAAAATGCACCGGGAAAAAGATGGCACGGTTTGACCTTGCCCGCCTTTTCGACAAGGTACAGAAAATCCCACGAGGGTCCATTCTTCTCGACCCGATGGCAGAACAAGCCCTTTCTCCGGCAGACCGGAACGAGCAGAACATAACTGTCCTTGATTGTTCCTGGGAGACAGTTGAGGAAGTATTCCCACAACTATTGAGATTGCAGCTCAAACACCGTGCACTTCCGTATCTTGTAGCTGCCAATCCTGTAAACTTCGGCAGGCCTTTCAAACTCAACTCCGTAGAAGCATTTGCAGCAGCCCTATATATACTTGGTAATAAGGAACAGGCAGAGGAGATCCTTTCAAAGTTCAACTGGGGACATAGTTTCCTTGAGGTCAATAAAGAGCCGCTTGAAGATTACTCCAAAGCAAAGGACAGTAAGGATATCATCAGGATCCAGGGCGAATACATCTGATCAATGAAGGAAAGAGTAATGCATTGGGGCTATTTTTGACAAGGTAACAATACTTTAATAGTATAATAAAGATAGTTTATTTGGGATCTATTTATGGTGCTGCATCACATTTATGATCTACACAAATTTATGGGGGAAATTAAAATATGACAGAGATAGAAATCGATACCAGAGGCGAAACATGCCCTGTTCCTCTTGTAGAATGCCGCAAAGCTTTGAAGAAGGCATCAGAAGGAGATGAAGTCACTATTCTTGGAACACATCCTGCATCAAAAAAGGAAATACCAATGGCCTGCAAAGCACTGGGGCTTGAGATCATTGATGTTGAACAAAAAGATGAGGAATGGAAGATAAAGATACGAAGGTAACGTTTGGGGGTTACTATGACCGATACTGCAGAGACTACTGATAAAGCTGTCATCATTGTCCATAGTGGGGATATGGACAAACTATACAGCGCCCTTATAATTGGCAATGGAGCACTTGCAATGGGAATGGATGTTTCCATGTACTTTACTTTCTGGGGACTCCAGAGACTCAAGAAAGGCGGGCTTGAAAAGGGACCTTTGTCCAAGATGCACATGCTGGGACTTGGAAAGTGGATGATAAACAAACGCATGAAAGCAGCAAATGTTGCTTCTCTTGAAAAGCTCATGAACGACTACAAGGAACTGGGTGGAAGGATACTCGCTTGTGAGATGACCATGGAGATCATGGGAGTAAAAGCCGAAGAGCTTCGTACTGAATGGATCGATGAGTACGGTGCAGTGGGAACCTATGTCAATGAGGCAAGAGATGCGAAAATAACACTGTTCATTTAAATAAAAGTTAACAACGGGAGTATGAGTGAAATGGCAGGATATAAGTGTAATGTGTGCAATGTTTTTGAATACGATGATACAGAAGGCAACGCTGAAATGGGCATTGCGCCGGGTACAAAACCGGAAGATTTCCCGGATGACTGGAAATGCCCTATATGTGGTGCCGACAAAAGCCACCAGATGCCTGTCTGATACTTTTTTACCTGATAAAAGGAGGCTTTTTCGGGATGACCGAATACCGATGTAACGTGTGTGGTGCCTTTGAATATGATGATACAAGGGGAGATTCGAACACCGACATAAAACCCGGAACAAAGCCGGAAGATTTTCCGGATGACTGGCGGTGCCCCATATGTGGTGCTGACAAGAACCACCAGATGCCTGTCGAAAAAAAAGAGATCGAGGAGGTCACCTCCGAAGAAATAGTCACCTGTCCGAAATGCGGTACAAAGAGCAAGATAACTATATCTGAATTTGGGAAAGTAGATATCAGCGGCTATCTGGGAGAGTGGAGAAGGACTTCTGACATCACTGAACCCTACATGGAAGACATCCATAAGATATCAGTAACCGGTGAATCGATCCTTGAGCCGATGAGGACACAACAGGCTGTACTGTCATGGAACGATATCCTTATTAGAGGAGCACAGCTTGCAAAGATACCTCTTAACGAGGATGAAGCTGTTAACACTAAAACTATCATAGGACCAAAAGCAAAACACCCGCTTGTCATTGAAACTCCTGTGTTCATTACCCATATGTCATATGGCGCATTATCCAGTGAAATAAAGCAGGCCCTTGCAATGGGAAGTGCTGCTGTAAAAACTGCAATGTGTTCCGGAGAAGGTGGGATCCTTAAAGAGAGCATGGAGAAAGCTCACAAGTATATTTTTGAATATGTACCTAACAAATACAGCGCCACCGAAGAGAACCTGAAGAAAGTGGATGCTATCGAGATCAAGATCGGACAATCCGCAAAGCCTGGCATGGGCGGACACCTGCCTGCCGAGAAGGTAACACATGAATTAGCGGAGATCAGAGGATTCCCTGAAGGCACTGACATCGTAAGCCCGGCACATTTTGATGATATCAGAAGCAAGGAAGAACTGAAAGCAAAGGTCGATTGGCTGAGAGAGACCTCCGGAGGCAAGCCCATAGGCATCAAGATGGCAGCAGGAAATATAGAAGCTGACCTTGAAGTTGCTGTCTACGCAGGACCTGATTTCATTACCATTGACGGAAGACCCGGAGCAACTGCTGCTGCACTAAAATTTGTCAAGAACTCAACATCGATACCTACGATATTCGCACTTTACCGTGCAAGGAAGTTCCTTGATGAAAAAGGCATAAAGGATATTTCACTGATAATTACAGGCGGTCTGCGTGTATCTTCCGATCTTGCAAAAGCACTGGCACTAGGTGCAGATGCCATTGCCATAGGCACAGCAGCGCTCATGGCATGTGCCTGCCAGCAATACAGGCAATGCGATACCGGCAAATGTCCGGTCGGGGTCACAACACAGAACCCTGAACTTCGTTCCAGACTTAAGATCGACATTTCCGCGAAGAAACTTGAGAACTTCCTGAGAGTGTCCACCAAAGAGCTTGAGAATTTCGCAAGGCTCACAGGAAATGATGATGTTCATAAGTTGAGCATCACTGACCTTTGCACCACAAATTCCGAAATTTCAGATCATACGGACATCGAACATGTATGAGATCTGATGCATATAATCAAAAATAAGGTTATAAAGCAGACCTATAAAGTAAAGCCATAAAATAAACCCGGGGGGGTTATATCCGTTTAGAGAAAGACACACTTGGGGAAGTGGAAGTACCTGAGGAAGCCTATTATGGCCCTCAGACAACAAGGGCAGTTAATAATTTCAAGGTCAGCCATCAGAGGCTACCTCTTTCTTTTGTGAAAGCACAGGCTGCAATTAAGATGGCATCCGCACGTGCAAATATGGAATCCGGAAAGCTTGACATCACAAAGGGAGAAGCCATAATCAGGGCTGCAAGCGAGGTTAGAGAAGGAAAGTTCGATGACCAGTTCGTGGTGGATGCATTCCAGTCAGGTGCGGGAACATCACAGAACATGAACGCAAACGAGGTCATTGCCAACAGGGCACTTGAGATCATTGGGTTCGAAAAGGGACATTATGACATAATTCACCCGAATGACCATGTGAACATGTCCCAATCCTCAAATGATACGACACATACTGCTATCCACATTGCGGCTGTGGAGACCATTAATTCAGAGCTCATGCCTGCACTTGTGGAAATGCTGACAGTATTTGCTGAAAGATCGGCTGAGTTCATGGAAATCGTCAAGCCGGGAAGAACGCATCTTCAGGATGCTGTGCCGGTCACACTCGGACAGGAATTCTCAGGATATGCACATATGCTTGAACTCGGGATCAAGCGGCTTGAAGTAGCCATTGATGGTCTTTAGGAACTGAACATGGGAGGTACTGCTGTCGGTACCGGACTGAACACACCGGAAAAATTCGGACAGCTGGCAATTAAAGAGATGGAACATATCACAGGCCAGGATTTCAGGCTTGCTCAAAACGCATTTGAGGCCACGCAGTCTGCAGAAGCCATTCTTGGAGCATCAGGTGCATTGCGAAGTATTGCTGTAAGCCTTATCAAGATCGCAAACGACCTGCGCCTTCTTTCAAGCGGTCCGCGAACAGGTATCGGAGAGATAAATCTTCCGGCAGTACAGCCAGGATCATCCATCATGCCCGGGAAAGTGAACCCCGTAATGGCTGAGATGCTTAATATGGCATGTTTCCAGATCATCGGGAATGACACAACAATAACGATGGCTGCACAGGGAGGTCAGCTTGAACTCAACGTATTCACCCCTGTACTTGCCTATGATCTTCTGAGCTCGATAGAGATCCTGACAGGTGCATCGATCTCCTTTACGGAAAAGTGCCTTCGAGGAATAACTGTGAACAGGGAACGATGTGAGGAACTATCGAAACAAAGCCTTGCTCTTGTCACTATACTTGCAACAACCATAGGTTATGAGAAAGCAGCAGAGATCGCACACACTGCACACAGGGAGAACAAGAGCATAATCGAGGTCGTGAAGGAGATGAACATAATGGATGAGAAAGACGTAGAACAACTTCTTGATCCTATCAACATGACAGGAGTGGAAAAATGATATCACATGAAGTGATAGTGATAGGGGGCGGTCTTTCAGGTCTCAGGTGTGCGATTGAGCTTCATGAAAAGGGAGTGGACGTAGCTATTATCTCAAAGGTTCCCCCGATACGCAGCCACTCCGGAGCCGCACAGGGAGGTATCAATGCATCCCTTGGCTCAGATGACAGTTGGGAATCGCATGCATTTGATACGGTAAAGGGAAGCGATTACCTTGCCGACCAGGACACTGTTGAGATATTATGCAAGGAAGCTCCTGACGGGGTTCTTGAAATGGAACACTGGGGCACCAATTTTTCAAGGAAGAATGATGGGACCATAGCACAACGTCCATTTGGAGGGGCAGGATTCCCAAGGACCTGCTACGCCGGAGACAGGACCGGACATAACCTTCTCCATACACTTCATGAAAGGGTCTTACGTGCTGGCATCAAGGTCTACAGGGAATGGCTTGTAACAAGACTTGTCATCGAGGATAACAGGTGTCTGGGTTTTGTAGCTATGAACCTGCTAAACTCCGAACTTAAGGTTTTCAAGGCAAAGGCCACAGTACTTGCCACCGGAGGTTACGGGAGGATCTACGCAAAATCCACCAATGCCATCATCAACAAAGGTTTCGGGATAAGCCTGGCCTATCGTGCAGGGGTGCCACTGCAGGATATGGAATTCGTACAGTTCCACCCCACAACATTATGGGGCACTAATATACTGATCACCGAAGGTGCAAGGGGTGAAGGTGGATACCTCTACAACAAGGACCATGAAAGGTTCATGAAAAACTACGCAGCCTCATCAATGGAACTGGCCCCCAGGGATATCGTTGCAAGGTCCATCCAGCAGGAGATCGACGAGGGAAGAGGATTCCCCGGAGGATATATCCATCTGGATATAACTCACCTTGGAAAGGACCTTATCGAAGAAAGACTGGGCGGCATAAGGCAGATATGCATCGATTTTGCAGGTATTGATCCTGTGGAGGAGCCTATCCCGGTGCAACCCGGACAACATTACTCAATGGGCGGAATAAGCTCGAACAAGGATGGAGCCACTCCTGCAAATGGCCTCTATGCAGTTGGGGAATGTGCCTGCATAAGCGTTCATGGTGCAAACCGGCTGGGAGGAAATTCCCTTCTTGACACGGTGGTCTTTGGAAGAAGAGCAGGAGTACATGCAGCAGATTATGTTAAATCGTTGGAAGAAACAAGCGATGCTCCTCTGGAAAAAGCACTTGACAGTGAAAGAACTACTATTTCCGAGATGAGAGGGAATGATGGTGAAACTTATTCCGGTATCAGTGAGGAACTCAAAAAGACCATGCAGGAGAATGTGGGAGTTTTCAGGGAACAAGGCAAACTTGAAAAGGCAGTCGAAGATATCAAAAATCTGGAAGAGCGGGCAAAGTCACTGAAGGTCAGAACAGAGGCCAGGGAGTTCAATCTGGAACTGCTTAATGCCATCGAACTTAAGGGGATGCTGGACCTTGCTCATGCGATCGCATTAGGGGCATTGGTACGTGAGGAAAGCAGGGGAGCACATTACAGGACCGATTACCTTGAAAGGGATGATAAAACCTGGTTAAAACACACACTTGCATACCATACACCGGAAGGACCCCGACTGGAATACAAAGATGTTAACATAACTATATTCCAGCCACAGAGGAGGACATACTGATGATAAAGCTAAAGATAAGGAGACAGGATGGCGAAAAGGTATGGTATGATCTCTTTGAGGTTGAGGATAAGCCGGGAATGAATTTACTGGAAGCATTGTTCTTTGTCCAGGAAAAGCTTGATGGAAGCCTTACCTTCCGCTATTCGTGCAGGGGTGCTGTCTGTGGAAGTTGTGGAATGCTTATTAACAGGGTACCAAGGCTCGCCTGCAAGGTACAGGTATCTGACCTGAGGAAGGAACCTACGAATGAAGGGAACCCGGAGGTCCTGATAGCTAACAAGAAGACAGAAACAGACAATGATGAGATACTGATAGAACCACTACCGAACCTGGAGGTCATCCGTGACCTTGTGGTAGATATGGATCCATTCTATTCCCTCCTGGAAAGTATAAGACCCTGGCTTGAGACGAAGGAAGATGTTCCTGAAAAGGAAAACATTATGGATCAGGAAACGCAGGTCAGGCTTGAACAATATACCAACTGCATCCTATGTGCGATATGCCACGGATCATGTCCTGTTGCAGAAAGAGACAGGAAATACTACGGTCCGGCAGCTCTTGCAAAAGCATGGCGTTTTGACCTTGATCCCAGGGAAAATGAAGACAATCGTAAAGAAAGGCTTGGGATCGTGGACTCCGAATCCGGTGTTTGGGGATGCGACACTGTGTACAAATGTGTTGCAGTCTGTCCTAAAAAGGTAGCACCTACGTTGGGGATCATTGAACTTCGCAATAGGATAAATACAAATAAGAAAAAAGAAGAGTAAAATAAGTATTACCGTTCTTTAAAGATCATTATGAAATGTGGATTGGAAGGGACAGAATAGCATATAATACATTATCCCACATTATTTCAACAGGAACAGATTATCGGGAACGAATATATGAGAATATTAGTGTGACACAAAAGTTTTTATTATATAAAGATTTTTCAACATCTGACATACCTATTATAATTTCACTGGTAACGGCAAAACATTCCATATATTTATAAATCGATAATACCGGAGTTTTCGATGCATCTTATCATAGCAGAAAAACACATTGCAGCCAAGAGGATAGCAAGTATCCTTGCCCCGAAGAAGCCAAAGCAGGTACGTGTCAGCGGAATGGATACCTACGAGTTCAATGCTGATGACAGGACCGTTGTTATGGGGCTTAGTGGACACATCGTCCAGCTGGACTTCCCTAAAGCATACAACAACTGGCAAAAAGTAGAGTCAAGAGAGCTTATCGATGCTGAGGTTATCACCACGCCCACACATGTAAAAATCGTGAGTGCCCTTAAAAAGCTGGGAAAGGAAGCGACACACGTCACCATTGCTACTGACTACGACAGGGAAGGAGAACTTATTGGTGTCGAAGCGCTTGAGATCATAAAGAAGATTAATCCTGAAGTCGACTTTGACCGTGTGTTCTACAGTGCGATCACAAAGAAAGAGATCGATGATGCTTTTGCAAACCCTGCAGCCATTGACTTCAATCTTGCTGATGCAGGCCATTCCAGACAGGTCATCGACCTCGTATGGGGTGCATCGCTCACGAGATACCTTTCCATTTCAGCAGGCAGGTTAGGTAAGCTTTTCCTATCTGTAGGACGAGTACAATCACCAACCCTTGCGCTGATAGTCGACAAGGAGAAAGAAAGACAGGCTTTCATCCCACAGCCATACTGGGAAATTTTTGCCACACTCAGAGATGATAAAGGTGAACTCTTCAATATCCAGCACAAGACCCTGAAGTTCTGGGACAAAGCAGAAGCAGAACGGGTAATGGACATCATAGGTGACAATGCAACCGTTACCTCTGTCGTCAGGTCAAAGAAGATAGACAAGCCACCTACCCCGTTCAATACCACTGAATTCATAGGTGCTGCAAGTTCCATCGGTTATAGTGCTGCCAATGCCATGAGGATCGCAGAATCACTCTATACAAGCGGTTTCATTTCATATCCAAGGACTGACAACACAGTCTATCCGGCATCCATCGACCTGAGAGAACAGATCGAGGTCTTCAGGAAAGGCACTTTCAAGGAATATGCCGAAAAGCTGCTCGCCAAGGAAAAACTTGTTCCGACACGTGGTAAGAAAGAGACCACTGATCACCCTCCTATCTATCCCGCATCGCTTGCAAAGAAAAGCGAGCTCAATGACCAGGAATGGAAGCTTTACGAACTGGTGGTCAGGAGATTCTTTGCGACCTTTGCTGAAGAGGCTGAATGGGAGACCCTAAAGGTAAAGTTCGACATTGAAAGCGAGGAATTCAAAGCGAACGGTGCCAGATTGCTTCACGCAGGATGGAGATGGTACTACCCATATAATGCACCACAGGACAGGCTGCTACCTGCTCTTGAAGAGGGTGATGTGCTCACTATAAAGAGCAAAGAGATGACATCCAAGGAGACACAGCCACCCGGAAGATATGGACAGGGTAGGCTCATCAAGATCATGGAAGAACTTGGACTTGGCACAAAAGCAACACGCCACGAGATTATCAGCAAGCTCTATTCAAGAGCATACGTACACGGAAATCCGCTCCAGCCTACAAAAACATCCTTTGCAGTAGTAGAGGCCCTTGAGGAATATGCTCCTACGATCACAAGGCATGACATGACAAGCAAGCTGGAAGAGGATATGGACCGTATTGCAGAAGGCAATGTCAATGAGGAAGATGTCCTGAGCGAATCAAGGAAGATGCTCGATAATGTATTTGTCGAACTTGAAGTAAATAAGGAAAAGATATCAGAATCCTTACGTGCCGGTCTTCGCGAAGATAAGGTCATCGGCATCTGTAAAGAGTGTGGATCAAAGCTTATAGTCAGGCGCTCAAAAAGAGGTTCGAGGTTCATCGGTTGTGACGGTTATCCTGACTGCAATTTCTCCCTCCCACTTCCAAAGAGTGGACAGGTTATTGTTACTGATAAAACATGTGAGGAACACGGCATCAACCACATTAAGATAATAAATGCCGGAAAACGACCGTGGGACCTTGGCTGCCCGCAATGCAATTTCATCGAATGGAAGAAAACACAGGAAGAAGAGAAAAAGAAGCTTCCTGAAGTTCCAAGACCTGAGAAGATACTGGATGTACCCGGTATCGGAAAGGTTACAGCTGAAAAGCTCAAGGATGCAGGCGTTTCAACTGTAGATGAGCTTGGTGAAGTAAACGCAATAGAACTTTCGAAAAGCACCAGCATACCTGTCGGAAAGATCATGAAGTGGCAGGAAGCTGTTGCATAAATAAACAAAGAAGGGATACAAATGAAACTGGGATTCAAAGGCGGTTGTAAGGAAGTTGGACGTTCTGCACTCTTGATCAACGACGAGATACTGGTCGACTATGGCATCAAACCGGGAGAGGAACCACTCTATCCTGTGAGCGAAGTTCATCCTAAAGCTGTCTTTGTATCACACGGCCATCTTGACCACTGTGGAGCTGTTGCAAACCTCATGGACATGAAACCCGATGTTTTCATGACACCACCAACAGCAGATCTTGCACATATACTCGCAAAGGACACACTTGCAATAGCAGAAAGAGAAGGAAGATCCGTACCCTATAGTGGCTGGGAACTCCAGCAATTGACAATGAAAACCCAGAAGGTGGACACAGGCATAGAATTCCATGCTCACGGATACACTGCACAGTTCTATAATGCAGGTCACATACCCGGCTCGTCCGCGATCTATCTTGAAAAGGATGGAAAAAGCATTGTTTACACCGGTGATTTCAACACCCGCGACACAAGACTTGTGCCTGTCGCAGATGAACTTCCAAAAGCAGATGCCCTTATAACAGAAAGCACATATTTCAATGAAGATCATCCTTCCAGAAAGGAAACAGAAAGGGAATTTATCGATTCATTAAAGGACACGCTGGACATGGGCGGCAATGTCCTGATCCCTGCTTTTGCTATAGGAAGAACACAGGAAATACTTATGTTCCTCAGTGACCATGGCATCCCCTGCTATGTGGATGGAATGGGAGTCGGTATCTACAAGCTTCTGATGAACCATCCTGATTACCTGAAGAATCCGGCACACCTGAAACATGCTTTTGATAATGCAACATTTGTCAAAGGCAGAAAAAGATCAAAAGTTCCACTTCATGGATCTGTCATCGTGACAACTGCTGGTATGCTAAACGGCGGACCTGTCCTTTACTATATCAACCAGCTCTACAAAGACGCAAAGTCCAAGATCATGCTTACAGGCTATCAGGTAGAAGGCACCAATGGAAGAATGATGCTCGACACCGGCATTATCGATAACGATGGAGTTATCCAGCAGGTCCGCATGAAGGTGGAGCAGTATGATTTCTCAGCCCACTGCGGCGATAGTGAGCTAAAACAGCTTGTGAAAGATTTCTGTGACAAAGGCGGAGAGAAGGTTTTCCCAATGCATGGAGAGAACGCAGAAGATTTCGCCACATGGGTCAATGAAGAGATCGGTGCAGAAGGATATGCTCCTGCCAACGGTGAAGACGTTACGATCTAAATGCCATAAAGACTTCACAGGCTTTTCATAAGAATACATTAAAGAATTGCAGATATAATGTCTGCAATTCCACTTTTTTAGATTATCCTGATCATTCTCATTTTAAGATCAAACTAACATAACTTTGGCATCACTTAGCGTTGCTTTAATACATCACGTAGTGATCCTGTTGTAAAGCATAGGAAGCCTTTCCGGAAGTGTAGCTGCATTATCGATTATAGTGTACCCTACATCCGAGAAGATGGAATCCAGATACTCACCTGCTTCACTGTCAACAGTAATACAGAAAAAGTGCATACCAAGTGCATTGCCTTCCTGTATTGCAACTCTTGTGTCCTCAATAGCCAGTTGACCTTCGTATTTACCATCAGCAAAACCAAGATCATAAGGATCACCATCTGAAAGCAGGACAAGAAGCTTGACCTTTGCATCGATTTCTTTAAGCTTTGAAATGGAATGCCTGATAACAGCACCCAACCTTGTGTTCATTGCAGGTTCAAGAGCACTTATCTTGCATTCAGCTTCCTCGGAGAAATTCTCGTTGAACTCTTTGATCGTATAGAATTCAACATCAGACCTTGTATTACCGGAAAAAGCTGCTATTGCATACTTATCTCCTATGCCCTCAAGTGCCTGGGTCATTATTATAAGTGAATCTTTTTCCACATCAAGTATCCGACGACCATTTCCCAGTTTCTTCCTCGTTGATGCACTCATGTCCAGAAGGAAAAGGGTGGCAACATCCCTCTCACGCTTATCCCTTCTAATGTATAACCGGTCTGTTGGATTGATACCGCACTTCCTGTCAGTAAAGGCCTCGATCAAAGCATCAAGATCAAAATCATCCCCATCCAGTTGCCTGCGTAATTTACGGAAGGATTCCGGTTTCATCATCTTAAAGATACGATTGATCAGAGTGATCTCACGTGCATAATGCTCTCTGGCCCCAAGGTAGAATTCATTGTCATTTCCTGAAGGGGATACTTCATAGACAGTGCACCAGTCGTTCTTGTAGTCCTGCATGTGAGAATCCCATTCATCATAACTGTAACTTCCAAGCACTTCCCAGTTCTTCGATCTTGCATATTCCGGCCCTTTGCCCGGCCTGTCCTCTATGAATTCTTCATCGTCCGGAAGGATCGTCTGTGGAATAAAAGATTCCATTATCTGCTCCGTAAATTCTTCACTACGAGCTTGAGTGAGAGAGGATGAACCAACACCCATTCCACGATAGTCAAAATTCCTTATAGGAACATATTCCAGTAATTCCAGGGGACCAAAACTATCAGTAAGCATTTCATAGATATCGATAGCTGCTTCAAGGGAATCAAGTGTGGATGAATCAGGCTTGAAAACATTATTCACAAGCATTTCATGAGAAATATCAATAATTTCCTTGAGATCATCTTCAATTTCAAACGATGGTTCGATACTTACAGAGTAAAGTAAAAGAGCTTCTATGAACTTCCCAATACCGAATGCATCCGGAGTTCTGTTCTGTGACATCTGCATCCTTACTTTTTCAAACTCCCGGCGCAATCCCCTGTAAAGGGATGTTGTCATGTACTCCACTCTTGCATCTTCTATAATTCCCATTATGTCGGCAGCAATGAATGGAGCTGGAAGTTTTCCGATAACGGATGCAACTACGGCGGACGTAACAACATGATCAACTCCCACATCCCCAGGAAGATCAAAGATGTCCATACCGACCTTATCGAGCAGTGGCAAAATATCCTTCAGCTCAAAGACCGAAGTTCCAAACTGGATGTGTCCTACTTCATGCATTACAGCCAACTTATAGATAGTGAAGTTCTCCTCGAAATCCCCATACCCTTTTACCGTAGGCTCCAGATAGATCGTCCTGCCAGAGACTATCGGATTAGGGTACTTGCTGAACTCTCCTGACAGGAAACTCTTTGAACGTATTGTGAAATTTATACCTGAGATCCCCACTGAATAATACTTAAGGATCCTTGACACACGTTTAAGTGCCACACCACTCATCAGTTTTTCAGCAAATTCCGTTGCACCCTTTGACTTAAGCGAGAAATAAGACCTGCCACTACCACGATCCCCTTCAAAAATGGAAATGCCCTTTTTTGCCCACTCATCGAGCTCTGTAACATCAAGGTCCTTTAACAATGCCGGGGAATTCCTGAAAAAGCTGAATGCCATTTCGCTGTCAATCTCAAAGACTTCAAAACCTATATGCACCCATCTTTCGATCTCCTTCGGATGTATATTGAGCATGACATCCGACAGGATGGAGAAATAGATGCCTGCAAGCATTCCATTATTTTCTGCCAGAAGGTTTGCATTACTGAATATTGTCGAATAGTATTTCCGATCCGTGCTCTTCAATACAGAAAGAGAACTGTGGAAATAGTTCGAGCCATAAAATGTCGAACTCTGTGAAATCCTCTCCCCAATAGAGACCCACTTATCGAACTCCTTTTCTTTCAGATGAATTAAAATCACAGGTGCATTCTCAAAAAAGCTCCCAACACATCTCCAGCAAATGTTAGCTAATTGTGCACCAATATCGATCAGAAGTCTTGTTTCTTCCCTGTCAGCCCGCAGAAGATCGTTTCCCAATCCCCTGAAAACTGCTTCATAGAAGGTCTTCGCAGCCTCTGGTTCGTCATGTGAAAAGAGCTCTTTGCCAATATCCACATATTCTCCAAGATCGTCAATGTTGATCCTGCCAATGAACTTTGGAGTGATCTTCAGGAATAAAGTGCCAACATCACTGTTCTCAAAGGCAAGTTCTTCCCCGAGATGAGACCATTTCCCAAAATCACTTCTGCTGAGTGTGGCTAATGCAAGAGGTGCACTGGTAAAGAATGTAAGGAACAGCTGAAGATCAATATTCCTGAATTCCTTTGAGGAGAGCAAAAGCAATTTTCTCTGGTGTTCCGGAAGAGCAGGAAGGACAATCACAGTCTGCTCAATAAGCTCAATAGCAGTTCTCCATTTGTTGCCGGCAATCTCCCGTATCATCGGATACCAGATGGCTAAAAGTTCCGGTTCCATCAAAAGTCCAAGCTCTTCGATCTTTCCCAGAAATGCATTTCCGACACTGGAATTCAAAGAATTAAGTTCTGTGGCCAGTTCGACCAAACTACTGAAAGTGGCAGAACCGAGGTCAATAAATGCGGGAAAAGTTTCAGATAAATAGACATTTTCAAGACCCTTGTCCTTGTTAAGTGAATACATCCAGATAGAGAACCATTCTACAAACCGGGATGGTTGTTTTCTGAAAAGTACAAGCCTTTCCAGAGGTATTTTTTCAAATTCAGCCGATATTTCAGAAATTTCCACATCTGACAGGTCCTCGAGCAGACCTGCTGAATCCAGGATATCAATTACATCATTAAGATGAACGACCTCCCCTTCATCCTGCGACAATTACCTTCACTCCATGATAGCTGATATGATCTCATCCATGCTTTTCTGGAGGTCAGCATCATCGGTTATCGGCTTTACCATAGCAACCCTGCATGCTTCCCCCGGTCCTATCCCGGACCTGATAAGCATGCCTGCATATATGAGAAGACGGGTGCTTACTCCTTCCTCAAGACCATGCTGCTTAAAATTACGTATGCGGTGTCCAATATCCACAAGGGTCCGGGCAGTTTCCTCATCCACTCCACTTTCATGAGCAACTATATCGGTTTCCAGTTCAGCCGGTGGATAGTCAAAGTCGATGGAAACAAATCTCTGCCTTGTGCTCTGCTTCAGATCCTTCAGCACACTCTGATATCCCGGGTTGTAGGAGATGGTCAGCATGAACTCAGGTGGTGCCTGAAGTACAATACCCATTTTCTCGATGGGCATGATACGCCGGTCATCCGTAAGCGGATGAATTACTACTCTCGTATCCATCCTTGCTTCCACGAACTCATCAAGGTAACAGATAGCACCGTTCTTCAAAGCAGCTGTTAAGGGACCATCGTTCCATTCTGTTGATTCTCCTTTTATCAGGAACCTGCCAATAAGATCGTTAGCTGTCAGGTCCTCATGACAGGAGATCGTAATAAGAGGACGCCCCAGTTCGTAGGCCATATATTCGATAAAACGTGTTTTCCCGCACCCGGTTGGTCCCTTAAGGCTGACAGGAAGTTTATTTTCATAAGCAGCCCTGAAGATCTCAACCTCATTTCCAACAGGAACGTAGTATGGTTCTTCTTTGATAACGCATTCTTCAACACGCTGCTGGGAACAAATAATATCGGTCATTGGGATCACTCTCAAACTTTTTGATATAATTTTAGTGTTCAAAGTTGATAATGTTTTGCAGATGAAAGAGGTGGATCGAAAATAAAATAAGACAAACAAATTGGAAAAATATTATTGAATTTTAGATAAAACTTAGATGAAATCTAGATGAATCCTAAATAAAAATAGTAGCGATCAAATAAAATGGTTAAAAGCAAAAAGAAGAAATTAAAAAAGACATTCCTTTTGCTGAATAAGTTCTGCCTAATATCAGATAAACCGAATGGATCGATCAAACAATCGATGAAGCAAACATTGGAAATCCAATTATTTCATCGGTATCCTGATAAACGCCTGTCCTGAACTTGAATAGAACCCATTACATTCTTCTTCGTACATAATCTGGCTAGACTCTTCTTCCTGTTGTCCTGATTCTGCATCTCTCAAATCGTTCCCCTCTTGTATCAGACTTAATTGCCTGCAATTATGGGATGTAATAACATCCTCATAATGAGTATGAGGTTGACTTATATAAATAGATTTTGTTTAACCTATGGAAAAAACAGTATCTAAAAGAAACATAGAAAACAAATTAGTTGTGATGAATTTTAGGATCCCAAATAAAAATCTAAAATGTAATGAGATATCAACAAATATTCAGTTCATCCATATCATCAACAGTGTTGATGTTAATAAATGTCCTTAACTCCGGATCGATCTCACGGATACGCTCCATTTCAACACCCACAACATCATCCAGTTCAAAGACCGGCGCAAGTATGAACCTCTTTCCTGAGCTTATTGACCTCTCGATCAAAGGCAACATCGGATCAACACGATAGACACCGCACAATGGCTCCATGGAACCATCCGGACGCAAGGGTACTGCTGCATCATGTCCTTCTGCACAACGGAACATGAGCTCAACAACTTTCGGATCAATAAAAGGCATATCACATGCGGTCACAAAGAGATATTCACCCTTTGCCGCTTTGAAACCTTCAAGGATCCCTGCCAGGGGGCCTATTTCAGAATAGCTATCAAGAACCATTCTTTTTCCACAGGCATAAGTCTCGAACTCTTTTTTCTGCTCTTCATCCCTTACAGAGACCAGCACTTCATCAACTATATCG
This sequence comes from Methanococcoides sp. AM1, assembly GCF_900774055.1. NCBI lineage: Archaea > Methanobacteriati > Methanobacteriota > Methanomicrobia > Methanosarcinales > Methanosarcinaceae > Methanococcoides > Methanococcoides sp. AM1. Next base: position 351,116 of record NZ_CAAGSW010000004.1, read on the forward strand.
TCAAGTATATTGATCGTTCTTTCCAGTACGGAATTCCCATCACAGTTCATCAGGGCCTTTTCCACATTTCCAAGACGCCTCCCGCGCCCGCCTGCAAGGATCAATGCTGATAATGTCATGTGAATTTTAATTGAGAATGATAATACAAATAGATGTGTATAGCTTTACACAGAAATTATTAAGTCTGGAAATAACATAAATATGTTCATGAAACTTAATCCTGAATCCGAAGCTATTGAGATACTTGCAAAGACAATACTTGTTGCAGCAAGAACAGCGCCTAAAGCAAAAGGAAAAGACGATATTGTAACAGCATTACTGGAAACAAAAGATATCGAGATCCTTACCTCAGCTATGGAAAAAATGGCAGACAGGAAAGGGGAAGGATTTGCATTCTTCAAACGTGATGCACAGAATGTACGCAATGCAGATGCAGTATTACTTATCGGTTTCAAGACCGAAAGTGTCGTTGGTCTCAACTGTGGAGCCTGTGGTTTTGAAAGCTGCAAGGATATGCTCCAGCACTCAAAAGTAGATATTGATTTTACAGGTCCGCACTGTTCGTTCAAGTACATCGACATGGGTATTGCACTTGGAAGCGCTGCTGCAAAGGCAAAGGACCTCTGTGTTGACAACAGGGTAATGTACTCAGTGGGTGCCGGAGCATTGTCAGCCGGACTTCTGGATGCTGATATCGCATGTGGAATTCCTCTCAGCATTAAGGGCAAAAACCTGTTCTTTGACAGGAAATAAGGGATATTGAGACTTATAATTAGAGATGGGGTAGAGGGAGAAGGCATACAGTTCAAACAAGGCCCCTGCGCCTCTCACTTCTGTACTCATCCACAAGATGCTTCAATTTCTTTTCTTTATCTTCCTGACGCTTTATCTCAGCTTCCTTTTCCCACTCATCCAGAGCCTCCTGAAGAAGAGCAGGGTCCACTACTGCAAGATCGTCAACTCTTTGCATCCTAACATTTTTAAGCAAAGGCAGATTTGCCCTGAAGAAAACATCTTCTGCAGCATAGGTCATATCCGAGGAAGTTATCACAGCACGAACACCCAATTCAACGACCATTGAAGCTGTCACTGTACTGCCACCACTTGCATCCTGAAGGAAAATGACATCACCTTTCTTGATGCCAAGACGATCCTTTATTTCTAAAATTGCCTCACGTGTAAAAGAAGGAAGTATTTTTACAGGGATCCCCTCACCCTTTATCTCCATCTTTCTTATCTGCTTCAGTTTCTTAATGTTGGAATAGGCCTTTTTTAACGACTTTTTAGACCTGCGCAGGTCCTTCTTCAGAGATGAGATCTTATGTTCACGTATCTCTATCTCCTTGTCCTTGCGGATCTGAAGATGGTTGGCTTTCCTCATATTCTCCAGCTTAAGTTCAAGTTTTGAGATACGCTTATCCTTTGACTTCAACTCCTTCTTGAGTTCCTGGAGATAATCTCTGAGATTGCTGATCTGAGTATCCTTTAACTTAAGTTTCTCTGAAATTTTCCTGTACCTTTCTTCAGTATCCTCATCAGGAGTTTCCAGAACCTTCACGGGCTTCTTTTCAGGAATCGGCACGCCGGAAACTTTCTCAATGGCTTCACCTATGGAAGCACCCTGGATCACATACAATTTGATCTTATCCATATCCAGATGAGAAGGCGCTTTCTTCTCAACACGCGAAAACATGTTCTTGTAATTCCGGTAAGCATAAAGAGCTGCAGCAAGAGAGTCACGTTCATGATCATTGGAATATCCAAAAGGCCTTCCAAGTGCTATCTTCTCCTCAGAGGAGATCTCAGCTGAAGGCATGTTTATCACAGCATTGAAGCTGCGCCTGATACGCTCCACAGAACCCGGTGTTGGCGTGACATCCGTAGCAATGACCGCAGGTTTCCCATACTCAGCAATAAGTTTGACAACTTCATCATGGGAAATACCACGAATACTTTTCAGAAGCAGAAGATCAGCATCGAAGGAGAGTATAGCTATTCCCACTGTGGTGCCAGGGTCTACCCCCACGATCGTAGGCCGCCTTTTGAGCTTATTTAAAGGAGTGTACTTGATCTTATCTCGCACCACGTTACTTACACGGATCTGGGCATCCGCAGTGGAACCGGAACCAACGGGCACCTGATTCCTCTTTGCATATACTGTGAACTCAGCACGCACATAACCTCCGAACCCGCTGGAGATCCTGCTTGTGTACGTATAGCCGTGTTCCTTTGAAGCTTTCTTCAATATCGCCTCAACCTCACGGCTCCTTTCCCTCACAGCTCCGTGAACCTTACGACGATACCTGTTCTGGCTCCATCCACCACGCCCAAGGGAGCGGGCACGACTAACCTTGATCTTCGTGATGTCTTCAAAAAGGGATACTTCAGAGCCAACTCCCATGCTTGCAAGCCGTGCACATGCTTCTGCCTCCTCGTTGGGATCGAACTGGTTGAAGGACAGTCCATTTTCCTTTGCAAGATGTAAAAGGGATTTCTTGTGCAGACCGCCTGTAACCTGCACAAGCCTAACACCTTCAGGAAGTTTCTCAAGAAAACGCACAAGCTCCTTCTTGCCAGAAGCCAGTTCAAAAATGTTGTCCACTGCGATATACTCAGGATGCTCTTCGCGAACCAACTTCAATATACGCGGAAGGCGCACCATTTTATAATGGGTTACCTCCCCCTCTTTCAGCACAGCAACTGCATATCTTGGCAATTCCCGAGCCCTGGAAGAGCCTTTTGCAATGTCTATGCCGAATATTACCCCGGCTTTATAATCTGGATTTTGCATAATGTACCATCATTGCATAAAATTTGATTATGTTTCCCCATGTAATATATGTCAAAGAGAAATATATACCCAGTTGGTGTCATTTTAAAAGGGAATAGGTAGAGTAAAGTGACTATTAAATAATGAAAAAACAGATCGATAGTCTATTAAAAATTGGAGACTAACTGCATGAATCAAGTTATTAACTTGATGAAAATTTAAAAGCTATTTTGAACGAACAGTATCTTATAGAGATCATCAACTAATCCACTCGAAGTAATCCCCACCATTCAATTTTATCAGTCACAGGGAATTCGAGCTTAATGCCCACATTTTCCAATGTTCCAACTACGTCTATGCCCATGCCTTCCATAGAAGGTCTTGCATTGAAAAGGGGGGCTACATTCCTCGCCGGTTCCTACACATTTATCACAATAAGTACAGTCTCCTGCTGAAAAACCTGTAGCAAAACGATATCCACGACTTAATGATTCTCTTTCAAGGGTTAGCAGGATATCGGAGAGGCGTCTTGCTTTTACATTAAGCTCATGCTCTATAGATGACGATTCCTGAAGGGACTGAGGCTTGGGTGGGTTCTTATGCTCAACTACAAGCACCATACCGACCTTATATCTGGAGATAATTTTCTGAACTTCGTCTACAGGTGGGAGATTTGGTGGACATACGAGATCACCATAGTGGTTGCATCTTGGAACCATGCACTTTAACCGGACACGTTCATCAACAACAATATCAGAGCCTTATAATGAGTAAAACTTTTGATGCACCATGTTGGAGTGCAAGGTTTACAAGTTTCTCTAATTGACTTTTTTCGCTTAAATTTTCCATTTTGCCCTCTCCTATAACTTAACGGTGATTTTAATTCAAGATCAAACATCTCAGGTTGTTATACGATTATAGAGAATGGGAAGCCTTTCTGGAAGGCGTGCAGCATTTGGTATTATTGTCATTGTGATTGGCGGAATCACCATATTCGTAGGTGGCGCTCTTGCAGATCTCGCTGCAGGCAATGTTAGCTGGATAGATTATATTGGTGGGATGATGTGCGCCTGCGGTTGGGGAATTGAAGGTGCAATTGCCGGAAAATGTCTTGATATTGCGGAGCCTGATGTGGGCATTACAATTCGTTTCATTGGTGAGAACATCATCTGGTGGATCATCATCGTACCTATTATTGCACTGGCTGGCATCCCAATATTTGAATATGCAATTGCAGTACTCAACCCACTGTCTATACTCATTCTATCATTTGCAGGAATTACATTTGGATATTGTTATGTTTCCTGGTACAAGTCCTTCCCATTAATTGGTGTGGGTCATGGACAGGGAATTGCTAACCTATACGGCCTCTGTGCACTTATCTTCCTTTACTTTTTCCTTGCACAGGTCCCAGCATAGACCGTACTTGTCGGTGGTGCACTTTGTGTCCTGGATAGCTTTGTAACGATCTCTGAAGAAACAGGTGATATAGAATCACTGAGAGGTGAGGGATATAGCTAGAGAACGTCCAATAAAATTCAGGTTGCTTGAAGTATTCTCTGATGAGAAGGAGCACTGGAACAACGAGATCGTCACACAGATGCAGAAAGAATATGATATGAACAGCAATTTCGGGAGGGATTCGATAAATTTCGATATCCTTGAGTTAGCTTCAGGCGGTATGCTCAGATCCGTAGAATCAAATATCGATGAAGAATAGTGTACAAGAAAGATTTCCTTTTGCACAAGTATATCATCACTGATTTCGGAAAGGTCCGTGCATCCGATGCTTCTGGGTACGTTAACTTTGATCAGTTTCTCTCTTACCTGTTCGTATTCATTGTTTATTCCATTGTTCATTGTAGTAACCTTCGAAATTTGGGTACCATAATATACGGAAATTTCATAGTGTTTGATTGCAGATTAAAGGATCATTTTGGTTAGGCAAATTTACAGATACTTTTAAAGAATTTTCTGACTTGTACTAGCGATTGATAGCATCTTCTATAAAGTATGTCTCATGATCACGACCTCGAACACAAAAAGTAACATTTTCATTAATTACATAGAATTTTTTCGACACAATGCCCAAATTTTCAACGAGAGAGCCACAACATGGACAACAAAAAGTGCCTCGATAAGACCTTATATGCAAAGTAATAAATGGAAGGGAACCAAACAAATTCGAAGCAAACGTACAATCAAAATTAGAATATTCCTCACGTGCATTATTTAAAATGTTATTTATTTCGTCTTGCAGTCTTTCTCCAATATTCTTAATAGTTTCGTCTGTAAAAAACCATAAATCATATTTCCCCATTATTTTTAAAGCAGCAATGTTTTAAAAATAATGTTTCTCTTTAACATTGTGTGGGTTATTTCACCTTCCTAAAGACAATTATTCGGAATTCTATATAATCTCTCTGCACAATCCTCCAATTGTGATGGAGTATTTTCACCCGTAGGATTGTGATTTGCATTAGTTCTTTGATTCCATAACCTTTGAAAAGTAGATGTGAATAAATTAAGTTAACTGCTCAATATTGAGGAGAAACTGTTTTTATTTTGAGTTCTTTAGTTAGCAAATTGATAAAACCTGTTCTGTAGAATTTTTCTAAACCATCAGAAGTACGTTTTAATATCTGATTCAATTGCTACACGTTCAGATGTAATCTTCTGCTCAGCAGGAAGCCTTATGTGAACCTTAGTTCCCAATTATTCCTGACTTTCAATCCAAACATCGCCATTATGCATACCAACAAAATGCTTCACAAGAGCGAGACCGACCCCATTTCCACCATAGTTGCGTGATGATGAACCATCGATCTGATAGAATGGATCGAATAGTTTTTCTACCTCTTCTTCAGGGACACCTATTCCTGTATCTTTAACCGAGATATTTATCTCATTATCAATGTTCCGTGCTTTGATAAGAATAGAACCGCCATTACTGTTAAACTTGATCGCATTGCTGACCAGATTGTTTATTATCTGATTAATTTTGTTTTTGTCAGCATCCATCAAGATCGTTTCGTCAGTATCGATATCTATGGATATGTTCTTCTGCGTTGCAAGTGGAATAGCATTTCTCCTGATCTCTTTGAGAATGTCGGATAGCAGGAAATTCTCACAATTTAGCTCAGTTGCCCTTGCTTCTATAGCTGAGAGATCAAGTATATTATTTATAATTTTCAAAAGATTCTGTCCACTTTTATGGATATTTTCTGTATATATCCTTTGCTTTTCATTAAGCTCTCCGTAAGCCTCATTGTATAACACATCCGAAAAACAAATTATAGAATTAAGTGGAGTTCTTAGTTCATGAGTCATATTTGTCAGGAACTCACTCTTGAAGCGATTTGCAAGTTCAGAGGTTATTTTTGCATTCAGCAAATTATTTTCTAAACTTTTACGTTCTGTGATATCCTGTCCTGAACAGAGGAAAACCTCGATGTCCCCGTTTTTACTATATAGTACCGAAACATTCCATGCTATCCATCTTTCTTCACCAGCAGAATTCAAAATCGGATATTCATGGTATTCTATTTTCTTGTTACTATTTGAAATTAAATATTCAATTTGTTTTTCAACCTTTTCGCAGAACTCTTCAGGAAGGAAATTCTCGCACCAGTTCTTACCAACAATATCTTCTTCTTCATAACCAAGGACTTCGCAACCTTTTTTATTAATATGAACAACATCACGATTCGTGTTAAGAACTAACATAATAACTTTAGCAACATCAAAATACTTTTGTGCCCGATCCTTTTCAACTATCAGGGCATCATTTATATTTTTAAGTTCTGTTATGTCGACTGTAGTTCCGAAGATCTGCACTGTTCCTTCTGAATTAACATTTGAAATGGCTTTTTCATATACCCACAATTGGTTTCCATCGGGTCTTATGACTCTATATTCATAAGAAATTAAAGCAAATCTTTTCTTGATGGTCTCGTCTATTTTTTGGAATACGTAAGAAAGGTCATCGGGGTGTACATAACTAAAAAATATATCCCAATCACATCCTATTGTTCCTTCATCTACCCCATAAAACTGATCTGCAAAAGGAGATAGATATGTATTAGTGAAACTTCCATCTTCTGCTACATCAGCTTTCCAGAAGAGCGCATCGATTGCTGAAACGATTTCTTTGTATTTCATTTCACTCTCTTTTATTTGTTTTCTGTATTTTTACGTTCTGTAATATCTCTGGCAATGCTGAGTACAGCTGTTTTGCCTTCATCCTCAATGATACGGTTACTTAGTTCTATAGGAACAAGGGAACCGTCCTTGCAAAAAGATACGCTTTCAAATATGGTATGCTTAAATTCCTGCAATTGCTTGATATTATCAGGTATCTTTGAGGCATATTCGGGTGAATCCAGATCCATGATTAACATTTGTATAATTTCCTTTCGGGCGTAACCTGTAAATTCACAAGCAACTTTATTCACTTCCAGAATGTGACCATCCATATCATAAATGATAATTGCATCATTAGAATTATTAAAAGTAGTCCTGAACTTCTTTTCTGATGTTTTCAGCTTATTTTGCATCTCTTTATTCTTGGTTATATCACGCAAGATTGCCATAATGGCGGGCCTGTTTTCATACTCAATGATGGAAGGATTGATTTTAACCCTAATCTGATTGCCATTTTTAGAGATGATATCAAATTCATATCTGGGTGGAATGTTTTTACCAATTTCCAATCGACATTTATGTCTTTCAAGAACAAATTCACGGTGATATTTGCATATAAATCTGAAAATGGTTTCCCAATTCCATCTTCTAGGCTATACCCCGCCATCTCCACCATTTTTGAATTAGCATATTTAACTAAACCATCCTGAACAATAGGAATTCCATCATTAACAGAATTAAATATCGTTTCAAAATCCTTTTCTAATTCTTCCTGCTTGGAAATGTCTATGAAAGATGCCATCATAGCAACTGGCTTCTCAGATTTGTCCCTAATGAAATTAGCAGAAAATTGTGTTATGAGTTTTGAACCATCCCTTTTTTTAATTGTTAGTTCACCAGACCAATATCCTATTTCATGAACCTTTTTCATTATTTCTGTTGCTTCGATTTGATCATTCCAAAAACTGGTTGTATGTCCACGCAAAAATTTTTTTTGTTACCAAACCCAAACATCTTTAAAAAGAAGCATTTATGTAGATGACCTTACCTTCCAGATTTATCAAAGCAATAGCACTAATACTTGATTCAATCACCTGGTTTTTTAGTAATAGTTCCTTTTCAAAAATCGATATACGTTCTTTTAAGTTTCTGATCATGTATTGCACCCATAAACCAAGAATTAAGTCCAACGCTCTTCATTTCATAACTCTACATTTATATCATTCAATCCTGAACCATCATATTTCGCAGAGCATTGGCATCTTTTGCATAATCTACCGACTTGTAAAATATAGAATGAACAACATACTCCAAATATTCATACCTAATAGGCTTCTTCAGATAAGCCTGATGACCTACTGAATCTGCTCTTTTGCGAGTCTCCTTAGAAAAATCTGCAGTAATAAAAACTATAGGAGTGTTATACAACTTACGAATCTTCATAGCAGTCTCAATGCCATCCATCTCACCTTTTAACCAAATATCCATAAGTACAAGATCAGGACGAGTGGTTTCTACCAGAGAAATAGCATCCCCTCCTTTTGAAGCCATACCAGTTACAGAATAACCTTTTGCCTCAAGCATTAATTTGAACATAATGCCGATAATCGATTCATCTTCGACAACAACTATTTTCTTTCTTTTCATTGTAACTACCCCCATATTTTCAAAAAAATAGTATTTGTATGCCTATTCGTAGATATCCTACCAGTTAATCAACCAGAAATAATCCCCACCATTCAATTTTATCAGTTACAGGAAATTCGAGTTTTATCCCCGCATTTTCCAGGGTCCCCACCACGTCTATACCCATACCTTCCATGGATGGCCTTGCACTAAACGGATGCCTGCAGTCCTCTCCTGCCCCTACACATTTGTCGCAATAAGTGCAGTCCCCTGCTGAGAATCCTGTAGCAAAACGATATCCGCTATTTAGTGCTTCCCCTTCAAGGGTTAGCAAGATATCGGAGAGTTGCCTTGCTTTCTTATTAAGCTCATGCTCTACAGAAGATGATTCCTGAAGGGACTGAGGTTTGGGCGGGTTCTTGTGTTCGACTGCAAGAACCATACCTACCTCATATCTGGAAATGATCATCCTGACTTCTTCTACCGGGGGAAGGTTTGGCGGACATACCAGATCACCATAATGGTTGCATCTTGGCACCATGCACTTTAATCGGACACGTTCGTCAACAACAATGTCGGTTGCTTTTATAAGTGAAGCTCTTGTTGCACCATGTTGGAGTGCAAGGTTTACAAGTTTCTCTAATTGACTTTTATCGCTTAAATTTTCCATTTTGCTCTCTCCTATCACTTAACGGTGATTTTAATTCAAGATCAACCATCTCAGGTTGTTATACGATTATAGAGAATGGGAAGCCTTTCTGGAAGACTTGCAGCATTATCAATGATAGTGTATCCCACATCAGAAAATATTGAATCCATATAGTCACTTGCTTCAGTATCAACAGTGATACAGAAGAAATGCATCCCAAGAGTATTGCCTTCCTGAATGGCCATCCTTGTATCTTCAATAGCAATTTTCCCTGCATATTTACCTTCACCAAAACTAAGATCATAAGGTTCGCCATCAGATAGCAATACTAGAAGCTTTATTTTTGCATCAACCTGCTTTAGTTTTGTTATGGAATGCCTTATCGCAGTTCCCAGTCTTGTGTTGTATGCAGGTTCCAAAGCACCGATCTTACATTCCACATCCTCGGAGAATTTTTCATCAAAATCCTTTATGTTGTAGTATTCAACATCAGCTCTCGTATCACCAGAAAAAGCATAGATAGCATATTTGTCGCCTATGCTTTCCAGTGCCTCGATCATTATGACAAGAGCTTCTTTTTCTATATCCAGTATGCTTTTGCCATTATCCAGCTCTTTTTCTGTAGATGCACTTATATCTACAAGGAAAAGAGTAGCAACATCCCTTTCACGTTTGTCCCTTCGTATGTAAAGACGATCAGTTGGATTTATTCCACATTTACGATCCGTGAAAGCTTCCGTGATTGCATCGAAATCGATCTCATCTCCATCCGTTTGTCTTCTTAACTTAGTAAATGATTCAGGTTTCATCATTTTAAAAATGCGGTTTATGAGCGATATTTCAGGATTGTACTGCTCTATAGCATTCTGATAAAAATCATTGGATTCACCTATGGGCAAGACCTCATAAACTTTACACCACTCAGATTTGTAATCTTTAATTCGGGCATCCCATTCATCATAAATGTAATTCCCCAGTACGTCCCAGTTCATCGAAGTTGCGCATCTTGGACCAGATTGCAACTCATCCTGAATCATGGTGTCTTCATCCTGATCCAATAGCTTTTGCGGAATAAAGCGTTCTAGGATCTGTTCTGCAAACTCTTTTTCATTTTTCGGCATAGAAAAAAGTCCAGCTCCCTGCCCTCGGTACTCAAGGTTCCGAATAAAGTCATATTCCCTGGATTTCAGGGAACCCAAATTTTCTTCAAGCATGCTGTAGATCTCAAAAGTAACTTCAAGGGAGTCAAAAGTAGATGATGAAGACTGTAGGATTTTCTTTTCCAGCAAGTTACGGGTTTTTTCAAATGGTACTTTGAGTTCATCATCAATCTCAAATAATGGTTCATGCTCAATTGAGACCAGAAGCAAGGCCTCCATAAATTTTTCAAGTCTGCCTTCAGGATTTTGCCTGTCCAATAGCATTTGTTCCTTTACTTTTTTAAATTCCCTACGCAATCCCTTGTAAAGGTTCACAGTCTTATATTCAATCCGCGCATCCTCCACTATTCCCATTATATCTGTTGTAACGAATGGATTTGGGAACATTCCTATTGCAGCTGAAAAATTAACCATTATCTCATTCTCTTCTACTTGTTTTCCCACATTCTCTGATTTGGATACATCTTTCTCCTTTTCGGCAAGATCTTTCAGGAATGTTGTGTCTGAATCTACTCCTATTTTTTCTAACAACGATAATAAAGATCCAACAGTACATTTTGAAGTCCCGAATTGTGCATGCCCAACTTCATGCATTACACTCAGCTTATAAATATTGAAGTTCTCTTCAAAATCTCCGTACCCTTTCATTGTTGGTTCCAGATATATTACCCTGCCTGAAACTACCGGATGTGCGGACATAACATGTTCTTTCGGCAAAAGGTTATGTGATCGGATCACAAAGTTAATTCCTGAGATCCCAAAAGCGTAATACTTCAGGACTTTAGATACCCTTTTGAGAGCGACACCACTCATCAAATGTTCAACGAACTCTCTTGAACTTCTGGATCTTAATGAGAAATATAATCTGGCATTTGATGGATCTTTTTCAAATACTCGGAGTCCATTCATAGCCCACTCTTCAAGTTCTGTCACATCAAGATCTTCCAGCAACATCCGGGAATTTCGGAAATAACTGATCGCGATTTCCCGGTTTGTTTCAAATACGCGGATTCCTGTGTCCACCCATTTACCAATTTCCCTAGGATGCATATTCAATAAAATTTTCGGAATTTCGCTAAAGTAAATTCCTGCAAGTAAACTCTCTTTTTTAAGCAGCAAACAGGCATTCCTCAAAATTGTCCCGCAATATTTCAAATTTGCATTTTTCAGTGTAACAAAAGAATTACTATAATAATCCGAACCATAAAAAGTACTTTCTTCTGCAATATTTTCACCAATAACCACCCATTTCGCAAAATCTTTTGCTGAGAGTTCTGCGAGAACTTCAGGGGCATTTTCAAAGAAACTTTGGACACATTTCCAGTTTACAATTGCAAGAGAGGCACCAATATCGAGCAAATATGATCTTTCGTATTTGTTTGTTTTCTCAAATGAATTTTCCAATCCACTGAAACTTCCCTTTAAAAATGCATTTGCAATCTGTGGATCGCTTTTCAGCAATTTCTTCCCTTTTTTCACCCATTTCAACAATTCTACCATTTCCAGATTCTTAAGCATCTTGGGAGTCATTTTCAGGAAAAGTATCGCAATCTCTGTATTTTCCCCAGTTAGATCTAATGTTATTGCTTCCCATATCTTGAAATCGGAATCATCGAGAATAGCCATTGCTAAAGGTGCATTATCAAAAAAAGAAAGTGAAGTTTGTAAATCAAGCTCATTGAGTTTTTCCAACGATAATAGAAGTTTTCCACGCTGTTGGAGGGGGATAACTGAAAATATGTTCTTTGTTCGTTTGATCAATTCAATTGCCACTTTTTTATCTTTGCTGGCAATATCCTTGATCACAGATTGCCATAACCGAGAAAGTTTCGGATCCATTAGGGGCATGACTTCCGAGAGGTATCGTTGATAATTTCTTTCAACCATTGGATCCATAGCTTTCAATTTTCCGTTATTTTTGGACAAAGACCTCACTCCACAATAGCAGAAACTATCTCTTCTATGCTTTTCTGGAGATCATGATCATCGGTGATCGGTTTGATCATTGCTACTTTACATGCTTCCTTTGAATTGATGCCGGATTTGATCAGCATTCCAGTATAGATCAAAAGACGTGTGCTGACCCCTTCTTCAAGACCGTGTTGCTTGAAATTCCGTATTCTCTGCCCGATCTCTACTAGGGTCCGGGCATTCTCTTTATCAATTCCACTTTCATGTGCCACGATTTCAGTCTCAAGTTCCGCAGGTGGATACTCAAAGTCCATAGCTACGAATCTTTGGCGCGTACTTTGCTTGAGATCCTTTAAAACACTCTGATATCCGGGATTATAGGAAATAGACATCATGAATTCGTTGGGAGCAGGAAGTATTATCCCCAGCTTATCAATAGGCATGATGCGCCTGTCATCTGTGAGAGGGTGTATGACAACTCTAGTATCCATTCTTGCTTCCACGAACTCATCAAGATAACAGATCGAACCGGACCTTACACCTTTTGTGAGAGGACCATCGTTCCATTCGGTAGATTCTCCCTTTATAAGGAACCTTCCGATAAGGTCGCTCGCTGTAAGATCCTCATGGCAGGATATTGTTATAAGCGGACGTTTTAACTTATAGGCCATGTATTCCATAAAACGTGTTTTACCACAACCTGTGGGACCTTTCAGGTTAACGGGAAGGTTGTTTTCATAGGCTGCAGTGAATATTTCAACTTCATCACCGATCGGAAGATAGTAGGGCTCTTCCGTGATGATGTATTCTTCAACAGGTTGTTCCACACAAATTATTTTTTTCATCGTTATCACCCTTATTCAATTCCTAAAAGTGTCCAGACCAACCGGAAACGAGACTATATTCACTTTCCATTACATTATCACTGTTATTCACACATTCAACTATACCCTCTTTTTTGAGCTGAACAATTTGTGGAATAAGTTTTCTGGCACATGGTCGCTTAGTTAATGAATGTACTATTTCCCTCAAAGTAAGTGGTTTGTTAGCAGATACAAGAGCTTTGATAACTCCGCGTTGTACATATGAAAGATACATGCGTTCCTCCGACTTTTTTGCGATCAGAACATAGAGGTTCATTCAGGAACAAGAATCTCTGAAATAATTTGTAGGTGAAGGGAGAAGGTTTTGATAAGGAATCATTGATTCCATGGGAATTATCAAAACCTTCTAAAGGGGTTGTAAGGTAGCATGGTGCAATTAAAACAAAATTACACCAAAACTTTCCGACTTCACTTAAAATTCGAATTCCATACCAAGATCTGACAGTTTGGCCTTCGATTTAGCCCAAAGGTCTTCGAATTCTTTGGATGGGCGAACCTTTTCGATGTCATAGCATTCCTGGAATGTCTTGCCCTTTGGAACATTGCCAGATTTTAAAGCATCTGCATATGTTTTCTCGAGTTCAACACAGAATTCGTTCATATCGGCTAGGCTCATCTTAGCAGCTGCAATTCCAATTTCTGCAGTGATACGAGCATCCATTCCAGAAAATACATCAACTCCAGTTCCACAGGTAGCTGCAGCACCAGAGAGGATATCATTGCCTGCTGCAGTTATTGCACCTGCATACACTGCAATCTCATCAATCTCCATTTCAGTACACATTCCAGAAAGTGGGAAGACATAGTTTGCATAAAGACCCTTAGTGTTTCTCTTTAATGCAGCTCCGGTGTATGCCGAAACAAATGTTGGGGCAGCACTTGAACCTTCACCTGTCATTGGGTGGAATGGAGGACAGACCGAGTAGGCTGGGCCACCAAGCATGATATATGAAACAATACCCTCAGCAACATTTGCGATAGCAGTTGTTGCAGGTCCACCGGTGTAACCGCCCATAACCGGGCACATGCAGCCTTCTACAACGTAGTTGTTCTGAGTTGTACTGACAACTTTCTTAAGAACATCCCAATCAACCTTCATATCGTTCAAGAGACAAACAAGGTGCTGGTCTTCAGGACGTACTGCACCAGGCCCATCTCCAAAGATCTGTCCTTCACTGGTAACTGCAGACATGATACTTTGCATTGGCATCCCCGGCCTTCCAGCCATGCGCAAACCCTCTCGGGCCCATACGGCTTCAGCTCTTGCACCGAGCATCTCACTAGGAGACCTTGCTTTCAGCTCCATTCCATGAATGGTTGCAACTGTACCACATAGAACTCCTCCAACAAGGGGTTCTTTTGCAACAGATTCTACGAATTTGGAATAGTATTGCTCGCTGATCACACCACCATTAGCACCTCCAAATACGACAGGTGCTCTTTTATCGCCAACTTTCCTCTGAACTACCTTAAGTGCATCATTACCAATTCCGTATTTTTTTTCACCTGGCAAAATCCGAAGATTGGCTTTTATTTCGCTTTCCTCAAGTTTAATCGCGCTACTGGTGTTTATGTTATAAACGCCTACATCGGTAACGAGGTCCATGGCTGCCTTGAATATGGAATCGACCATGTCCATGTCCTGGGGAACAATTTCATCCGGCCTATATTCGATGTCATATTCTTTTGCAAGTTCATTAAGTCTTTGAGGAAGGATTCTGTTATCAAAATTCTTCTCTTCAATCTTATCAGCGGTAATAAATCGATCATAAATATCTAGGATGTCTAACATTTTATCCACCTCGTTTATTTGGATACCATTTTATTTGCGGCTCTCACAGCATCGGCTGCATTAACAGCATACGCATCTGCATCGATGCCATCAGCATAATCCTGAGTAACAGGTGCTCCTCCGATCATCACTTTATGGTTGTCCCTGATGCCCAGTCCTTCCAGCAGCTTGACAATATCGCCAAGGTATGGCATGGTAGTGCTCATCAGTGCAGAACCAGAAATAATATCTGCATTTCTGTCTTTTGCTGTCTGAACCATTGTTGCAACAGGTACATCTCTGCCAAGGTCAATAACTTCAAAACCCCCAGCCCTCAGCATACCTGCAACAATATTCTTTCCGAGGTCATGGATATCTCCTTCAATCGTTCCTATGACAACAGTACCTTTCGTAGCAGATGATTCTCCTTTTTCAGAAATCTTTGCAGACAGCTCCTTAGTTGATGCATCCATCATATCTGCTGCGATCATGACCTGTGGTAGGTAGTATTCCATCCTTTCAAATTTTTTTCCTACTTCAGTCAAGCCATCGGCCAACTTGTTTAACAGTTCAACAGGATCAAAATCGTTACTGATCCATTCTTTAACAGTTTCAGCTGTCTTATCTTCGTTGATTTCCACAATCGCATCATATGCTTTTTTAAGCAAATCTTCCTTTGATGACATTTTATATCCTCCTTATTTTTGACCTCTCATTTTCCTAGGTCAAGTAAACATAATTCAATATGATATTTAAGTTTTTTTTAGGTAATTACATATAGTAGTTTTTTAAATGCAAATGTTTATATATGAGAAAGTGACGGTAACGGAGTTACTGTAGATGATTGGAGAGTGCTACAAAAAATAGTAAAGGATTGCTGAGAATAGCTTATATATTAGTTATTCAAATTCAAATAATTATATATGAATAACAAAGACATGCAAAACCCAGTTCCGATGATAGACCCCACTCATTAAAATTATAATATGAAGTGCGACATATAATGTATATATAGAAATCATAAAATATGAAATGAGTGAATATGCAGCCATAGGAGGTTTGTTATGCTAAAAGGTTTGCAGAATAAGATGAGTGGGAAGTTACAGTTTCTTTCAGACGAAGATTGTGAGAAGATCCATTATGCATCGCTTGAGGTGCTAAGAGACGTAGGTCTAAAAATTGAATCAAGATATGCATTGGATGCATTGGAGGGGATGGGGTGTGATGTGAGCAAGCGAACTTCAATAGTTAAGTTTCCTAATTACCTTGTTGAAGACTGCTTACGAGCTTGCCCCCATTCAGTTAAATTGTATGGACTGGACTCAAAGTACAATATTAATGTTGAAAAAAAGAGAACTTATGTATCTACTGGTTCAGGTTATGGAGTAATTGACGAAAAGAACAATATGGCCAGAGCTGGAACTTTAAAAGACGTCAGAGACGCTACCCTGATTGCCCACCACCTAGATAACATTCATTCAATAGTCCCACCAATGATGGGAGTTTCTGACATCCCCTCAAATATTGCAACACCTACCATAGTATCTGAAACATTGAAATACACTAACAAAACCATTGAGTTTTACCTGACCGGGGCTCCAGAGTCTAAAAATGAAGTTGATAGCCTCATTTCTTTATGTGAATTGGTTGCAGGAGGCCCTGCAAATCTAAAGAGACGCCCATTTGCGATGCTTGCTTTTGATCCATCTTCCCCATTAGCATATTTAGAGGATCATATCATGTCTATGTTTAAGTGCATAGATGCAGGAATACCTGTCACAATTATGCCTGGTGTTGTTGGTGGTGCCACTGCACCCATAACTATCTCAGGAATACTTGTTCAGAGTAATGCTGAATTCCTTGGCGGCGTAGTACTTGCAAATATAGCCCAGAAAGGTGCATCAGTTCTTTACGGGCATTACAATTCAATAATGAATATGCAAACGGGAAACTACTCTGCCGGCTCAGTGGAGATGGGAATCATAGGATCTTGTGTAGCACAGCTAGGGAATTGGTACGGTATTCCAACAAACGGTTTTTTCCCAATGTCTGATTCCCATATCCCCGATCAACAAGTCGGTTATGAAAAAATGATGCAATGGACCCTTTCAACTCTAGGAGGCATGAATTATTTAAGCGGAGCAGGAAATGTCGAAAACGGCACTATGATCTCACTTGAACAACTTGTAATTGACAACGAGGTTGTCGGAATGGTCGATCGCATGCTCAAAGGTGTTCAAGTTGATGACGAAAGGATAGGGATGGATACCATCAGCAAAGTCGGACCAGGGGGAAGTTACTTTAAACAGACACATACATTAAAATGGTCCGGAGATGAGTGTTTTTCACCCAGAATAAGTGAAAAGGAATCGTTTTCAAGCTGGAGTGGGGAGAACGTCATAACAAAAGCGAAAGCAGAAGTTGACGTAATATTGCATGATGTTGAAACTCCTGTGCATAAAGATATAATTAAAGATATTGAAATTTTCCAGAAAGGGTTGCGTTGAAAAGCAACTACTTTTTTGTTTGGTAAATCTTAGATGATATTTAACTTTAAACCTTAAATTACTATTTGGTTGTATACAAATATTAGACCATCGCACGTGGAACTTTTTTGTTAGCAGGGTTTCCTAAGTCGTTCTTTTCCTTTTTTTTCATTAGATATAAAGTTTACTATTTTAAAAAGTACTATATAAATGTTATTGAATAAAGTATATATATTAATGAAACAGTGCTGACATATGCAAGAAAACTAATTAGGAAATAAACAAAAGCAAAAAATTATGGATGTTGAAAATGTATTATTCATTCATCTAGAATTATTGTTTTTGATAAACTATCAAGCCTAATTTACTAATCTTGCACCTATTGGCCAAAATGTCACCAATTTAGTTTCACAGAATGGTGAGCTTTCTGGTCAAAAAAAGGAAAAGGAGTGAAAGTAACATGAAAGAACATTACTATCCCGGACAGTATCCCCTGAATGGTGTAGAACTCAATTTGTTAACACAAGATGATTTGAGAAGAATTCACTATGCAACCATAGATGTATTTCTGGACCCGGGAGTACAGGTTTCTGATCCAGAAGCAAGGCAAATCTTTAAAGAAGCAGGTTGCGAAGTCGATGAGAGGACTCAGAATGTCAAGATCCCTGAATTTCTCGTTAATAGAGCACTTATGGATGCACCATCAAGATTTGTCCTTTGGGGACGTGACAAGAAAAATAATACCAAACTAGAACACAAGGGTAAAGTGAACTGGACCTGTTTCGGTGTCGGCGTTAAGATGTGCAACTATGAGGCGCCTGGCAAGTTCACAACAGTAGATTCCGTTGAAGAAGATATTGCAAAGACCGCAAAGGTCTGTGACTGGGCAGACAACATTGATTTCTATTCACTGGCAGTTTCTGCAAGAGATTGGGCAGGTAAAGGTGCACAGGATGTACACGAGACATTCACACCAATTATGAGTACCTCCAAACACTTCCATCACCTTGACCCTGTTGGAGAAAACGTAGAGCATTATATGGACATCGTTTATGCATACTATGGCGGAGATAAAGAAGAAGCACGTAAAAAACCAATATTCTCCATGCTCCTCTGTCCAACCAGCCCACTTGAACTCAGTGTTAATGCATGCCAGGTCATCATCAAAGGTGCACGAGACGGAACTCCTGTTAATGTTCTAAGTATGGCAATGTCCGGTGGCTCTTCACCAGTTTTCCGTGCAGGTACCCTTGTTACCCACAATGCAGAAGTCCTTGCCGGTATCGTACTTGCAGAGTTAGTAGAACCCGGAACTCCTGTATTCTATGGAAGCTCTACCACCACATTCGACCTGAAGAGAGGAACTGCACCAGTCGGTGCACCTGAACTTGGCCTGATCAGTGCAACAGTCGGCAAACTTGCACAGTACTATGGCCTTCCTTCCTATGTAGCATCCGGATAGGCAGATGCTAAGATACCTGATCCCCAGGCAGCTCATGAAAAGACAATGACAATGCTTCTTCCTGCACTTTCAGGCTGTAATGCCCTCTATGGACTGGGAATGCTTGAACTAGGTATGACATTCTCTCTTGAGCAGCTTGTTCTTGACAACGATATGGCAGAAATGACCAAATACGCAATGCGTGGAATAGACGTCAGTGATCTTACTCTGGGAGTAGAATCCATCAGAAAGGTTGGAATCGGTAACAATTTCCTTGCACATAAACAGACCAGGGAATACATCGACGTTGTTTCTGATCCTAGACTATTCAATAGGGATATGTATGGTGACTGGGAAGCTGCAGGTTCCAAGGACATAGTAACTGTTGCACATGAAGTTGTTGTTGATGTGCTCAAAAACCATGAAGTTACACCAATTGATGCCGACCTGGTCAAAGATATGAAAGCAGTAGTGGACAAGGCCGATGAAGCTTTCAGAGCCACTATGTAAACTAAACAAATTACAGGAGGTTTAAAAAATGGTTACACAGGATGGAATTAATGCAAAAGCAAAAAAAGCAGTCATGGACTTTGATGAAGAAGCAGTAGAAGAAGTATGCAAAGAAGCAATCGCTGCAGGTGTTGACGTAGTTTCCCTTATTCAGGACGGTCTTACCGCAGGTATGAACGAAGTGGGAGACCAGTTCGAGCAGGGTACTCTTTTCCTTCCACACGTCATTGCAGCATCCGAAGCAATGAGTGCTGGTGTCGCAGTACTTACCCCTGTCCTTGAGGCACAGGGTGGATCTGTAAAATCCAAGGGAACAGTTGTCATCGGTACCATCGAGGGTGACATCCACTCCATCGGTAAGGACATTGTCGCAACAATGCTCAAGATCGCTGGATTCAAGGTCGTTGACCTCGGCAGAGATGTTGCAATCGGCGCATACGTCGATGCAGTCAAGGAACACAACCCACTTGTAGTCGGTTCTTCTGCACTCATGACCACAACAATGGTCCTTCAGATGCAGATCGAAGAACAGCTCAAGGAAGCTGGTGTCCGTGACACTGTCATGACCATGGTCGGTGGCGCACCTGTCACACAGGACTGGGCAGACAAGATCGGCTCAGACATCTATGCTGAGAACGCAACAGACGCAGTCGTTAAATGTAACGCAGCTGCTGAGTAAATTTAATCTGCTGGGTTGTACCCTTTGTGATGCATCCCCCTATTTCATCATCAATAAAATGATGCTGGCTAAAACAGATTATATGTATAAATCAATAAATAATTATAAAATTTGTAAACGGAGGAATTAATTTTGGATGTTCAAGAGCTGAGGCGATTAGAAATTAAAAGGAGATTTAATAGCGGATATATGTGGGCTCTCTTTTGTGCAGTTTTGTGGGCCATGTGGTACATTCCGGGTACTATTATCTGGGCGGTTCCGCCTTTCGATGTTATGTGGACTGAAATTGCACTTCCCGACTATTCCAATGCTTCAATGGCAACCGTCATAGTTGCTATGTTGATTACTGCATTTAATGCGTTGACAGTTATGATTGCCCTATTAGTATGGAACGGAGTGCTTGGTAAGTTCGGTGAAATAAAGAGAACTCTCAAGGCAATGAAACCCTGTAGCAAATGGTTTTTTGCTGCTTCCATATTTGGTGGCCCTGTTGCAATTATGGGCGCATTTCTGGCAATAGGATTCGTGGGAGCAGCTTTCGGAGCAGTTGCAGCCCTCCTATACCCGGTAACAGGATCTATTCTCGCCTACTTGTGGTACGGTGAGAAATTGAGTAAAAGAGCAATCATTGGTATTGTTGTTATCATTATGGGTGGTGTCATTCTCTTTGGCGGAGGTCTTTACGCAGAACTCGCAAGTGGAAGTGCTGGCTGGATTGGTTATGTTGGTGGTCTCATGGCAGCTGTTGGTTGGGGAATTGAAGGTGCAATTGCAGGCAAGGGCCTAGATATTGCAGAACCCGATGTAGGCATCACCATTAGATTCCTTGGTGAAAACATTATATGGTGGCTTATTCTCATACCTATTGTTGCACTGGCTGGTTTCCCAATTTTCGAATATGCAATTGAAGCACTGAACCCGCTATCTATCCTCATACTGTCATTTGCCGGCATCACTTTTGGCTACTGCTATGTTTGCTGGTACAAGTCATTCCCACTGGTCGGCGTGGGGCGTGGACAAGGAGTGGCAAATCTGAGTGGACTTTGTGCTGTGATCTTTATTTATTTGTTCTTTGGCACCGTACCTGCATGGACCGTATGGGTAGGTGCAGTTCTATGTGTCATTGGCAGTTTCATCATGTTCTTTGAAGATAACGGTGAACTCGAATCACTTAGGGGTGAATAACATGACTGCAGATCAACCAATTAAATTCAGGATTCTTGAATTATTCCTTGATGACAAAGAACATTGGAATAATGAAATTGTAAACCAGATACAGGACGAATATAACCTCCAAGGTAACTACTGGAGAGATGGTATTAACTTCGATATCATTGAGCTAACTTCCGGAGGGATGTTGAAAGCAATGGAAACTAAAGTTGATGAAGAAGGAACTTATAAGAAAAATTATCTGTTGCATAAATATATGATAACAGATTTCGGCAAGACTCGTGCATCAGAGGCATGTCTGGAGTACGTCTGATAAGGAGGTCAAGATATGGGACAAATAGCAGATTTAACTCTTGGATATTACGGCTATGACATGTACAATTCTCCCTTTCCGATTGCTGAGTACACGTGGATGATTGCGATTATTGCAATCGCATTATTGGCAATTTGGAAGGCAAGAACCTTTGCATCCAAATTCTGAAAGTTAATTTGGGATGTGTGCGGGGAGTTCTGCGTATTCAACAAATCAAATTGTTATACCTTAATTATTACCCATATTTTAGCACATCCCCACTAAGATCGCCAGAAAAAGGAGATCAATTATGTCAAAAGAAGAACTATATAAAGAATTAGCTGATGCTGTAGTCAGCTGCAAGAAAGATGCTGTTTTAGCAGCGGTTGAGAAGGCTCGCGGTGAAGTTTCCGGCTCGGATATTATTGAGAACGGGCTGGCTGCCGGTATGAATGAAGTTGGTGTTCTCTTCGAAAGAGGAAAACTCTTCCTTCCACACGTTATGATGGCAGCGGACGCAATGTCTGCAGGTGTCGCAGAACTGGAAGACGAAATGGCAGGTAGTGGGGCCGGTGAAAAGCTCGGTGTAATTGTCAACGGTACCGTCGAAGGCGACGTTCACGACATTGGCAAAGCAATCGTATCAACAATGCTCCAGGCAGCAGGTTTTGAAGTTCATGATATTGGAAGGGATGTTCCACTCCAGAACTTCATCGACAAGATCAAGGAAACGGATGCTGACATGGTCGGCCTTTCCGCACTTATGACAACAACACTACCGGGACAGAAGGAAGTCATTGAACTTCTCAAGGAGAACGGCCTCAGGGACAGTGTAAAGGTCATGGTCGGTGGTGCTCCGGCAACAGATGCATGGGCAAAGAAGTGCGGTGCAGACTGCTATGCAGAGAATGCCAGTGAAGCTGTGAACAAAGCAAAGGAACTATTACTCTGAGGTGATCGATATGGCAACAGAATATTCTACAAGAATGGGTGACGGTGAACTGATCTTTATGACAAAGGATGCCATAATGACAGAACTCCATGAAGGTACTGCAGATGCAGCAGACCTTGGTACAATCCCCATGCTTTCCGAAGATGAGCTGGAAAAAATTGCAGACATCATCCTAAACCCCAGCAGAATAGTAGGTGTTGACCCAGGAAATGAGATTGTTGTTACTCACGATATTGCTCCGCTTAAGATTGATGGAGATCAGGGTAACAGTGGTGTTGGTGTCCCTGCCAGTCGTCTTGTTAGCAGTATGATCTATGAGAGAGTTTTCGCTGCAGACACAATGGAACTCGGCCACATTGACTACAGTTACAAGCCTGTTAAACCTGTTATTGCTCAGGAACAGCAGGTCATGGAAGTTTGTCAACAGAACATGCTTATCCCCATGATGTACGGTGCAATGCCAAACTTAGGTCTTTACTACACTCCGGATGGCCCATTTGAAAATCCAGGAGACCTAATGAAAGCTTTCAAGATCTCAGAAGCCCAGGATTCCATCGAAAAAGCAGGTGACCACGCAGTACGTGACATCACCTGGCTTATGAAGCGTATCTATGACGTTGGTGGCGACGGAATCAATTTTGATACTATTGGAGCAGCTGGTGACGGTGACATGTATGCTTCCCTCCATGCAATCGAAGCTCTCAGAAAAGAATTCCCTGACATGTACATTGAAGCAGGCATGGCCGGTGAGCTTGTACTTGGTATGCACGGTGAACTTGAATACGATGGTAAAGTTCTTGCAGGACTCTGGCCACATGAGCAGGTAGAACTTGTTTCAAAGGCTGGAGCTAACGTGTTTGGTCCTGTGTGCAATACTAACACCGGAATGTCATTTGCCTGGAATCTTGCTCGTGCAGTCACTTTCACAAAAGCTGCAGTCGAAGCATCAACAATTCCATGTCATGTAGACATGGGCATGGGAGTGGGTGGCATCCCAATGTTCGAAACTCCACCAGTTGACGCAGTTACCCGTGCAAGCAAGGCAATGGTCGAAGTTGCCGGCGTTGACGGTATATAGATAGGAGTCGGCGACCCAATCGGTATGACCATAGCACACATTCTTGCTTCTGGAATGCATGGAATGCGAGGTGCTGGTGATCTTGTAGCAAGGATGCAGCTTGGTAAGAGCATGAGACTCAACGAAGCAAAGAAATATGTTGCCAAAAAAGTTGGCGTCGATGTTGCTGAACTTACAGATGTGCATCGCATGAGGGAAGTTCGTGAAGAACTTGATATTGGAATAATAACATCAGTCCCTGGTTGTGCAAAAGGCTACGTAGCAAAGATGAATATCGAGAAGGTTCTTGGCATCAATATCAATTGCTGCGACAAGTTCAGGGAAGCAATTAAGTAAGTCTTTGGGTTAGGAAACTGAGGATATTAAACAAGGTTTGGCGGTATGATGAAAGGGATTGCAAACTCACCAGATTTACCAGATAATATGCTTGAAGTAGTGTTCGTGTGGAGGTTTGAAGATGGCTGGTCACTTGAGTCCGTATCAGATAATGTATCCATTTTCGGACATGAAGTCGAGGATTTTCTTATTGGTGACTTGTTCTATGAAGATCTTATTCATCCTGCTGACCTTGCAAATTTTAGGAAGAAACTTCGAGAGTATTCTGACAATTCCGAAGGTGACCTTATACAGGAATATCGGATATTGATGCTAGACGGTGATTATAGATGGGTTCGTGAAAATACACATATCATCTATGACAAGGATGGTTGTATTCAAGGTTTGAGGACAACGATTGTTGATATTAATGATGAGAAACAACATGATGATTTTATGTCCATTCAGGATGAGCTAGGCAGTGATTTCAATTGGCCCGTATATCTGGAAGAGTCTACGAATATCCTTATTGAGCTGACAACAAGACTTGAAGCTATAGATATTTGTGCCTTGTATGTTGTTGACGAGGTCAACAAAGGACTAGTACTTGTGAACCATAAGGGACTTTCAACCAATTTTGTGAACAGTTTTTCATATTTAGATGTAAATTCCATTCCGGTAGAGATTGCGAAGAAAGGATTCCCTATATACATGCATTATTCTGAAATCTATCCTTTACTTACGGATTCTTCTATGGAAGAGGAGGGATTACAAGGCACTGCTATTATTCCGATCTATCATAAGCACCACTTTGTAGGGGTATTGATTGTCTCATCATCTTCTGAATTCATAATTCCGGAAGGTGATCGTGATGATCTTGATCTTATCAAGTCGTTAGCTGGCCTTATGATTAGTACTATAGAAATGGCCATTATGAGTGACGATATGCGTTACGGTGTGGCATGAATGGAAGGATATTGAAGAATAGGTTCAAGGACTATTTCCTTGGAATAATACAAGTTTTTAGGTGTTAATTATGACCAATAGCAGTTACAAAAATATTAATGAATAAAAACGGAGGCATCAAAAATGGACATTTGGATGGTTGCTAATGGATTGATCTACTTACTGTGCTTTGCCATGGTTGGCTGGATGCTTCAAGATGCTTTATCAATATCAAAAAAATGAACAGGAGATCTAGAAATGGGAGAAGGAACAATATCAGTAACTCCAGTCCTTGTCAAAACGTTGCGTCCCTACCAAGTATGGGCTTTGGGCGTAGGCATCGTTCTCGTAGGCAATTTCATGGGTTGGAATTTTACTGTAGCTAAAGGTGGTATTCTTGGCTCACTTTTTGCATTGCTAGTCGCCGGTACGATGTATGTCATGGTTTCACTTTGTGCCAGTGAATTAGGAGCTTCTACAAAATTGGCAGGAGGGCCCTATGATTGGGCACGGTTATTTGTAGGTCCGGGTGCAGCCGCACTTGTAGGACTTGCAGTTTATATGGAATTCATCGCTGTTGAAGCAGCCGATGCAATTGTAATGGCATCAGTCTTAACGGCGATATTTCCATCTGCAGAATTGGCAGTATTTCCTGTAACTTTACTGGTCATTACGTCTCTGACATTTATTAATTACAGAGGTGTGGAAGCAGTATTAAATCTCAATTTTGCACTTGCTTTTATCGCACTTCTCGGAATTATAATATTTTTCTTTGCAAACATAGCAGGATTTGGTGGAGTCTGGCATCCAGAGTACCTCTTTTCAGGTGCAATGCCCAACGGATTCATCGGAATTTTAGCAGCCTTGCAATTTGGTCCCTGGTTTTATCTAGGAATTGAAGGAGCAGCGATGTGTGCAGAGGAATGCAAACATCCAAGTAGAGCAGTTCCTCTTGGACAACAAGCTGGTATGATAACACTTCTGTTGGCAGCAGGCATGACATTTTATTTGTGTTCAGGACTAGTTCCAACAGCTGAACTAGGAGTTTCCGCATATCCACTTTATGAAGCAGCAAGCCGTAGTGGTGTACCGATCTTGATAATATTGCTTGCAGTAGGTACCATCTTTACTTGCCTCTCAAGTGCAAATGGTACTGTTTGCGATGCTTCACGATCATGGTTTTCTTTGTCCAGAGATCATTTCCTGACTCCATGGTTCTCAGCAATCCACCCCAAATACAGGACCCCTTACAGAGCTGTTATCTTTACAATGCCTATTGCAGTTGCCTTCGCTTTCAGTGGTTTCCTTGACCAAGTTGTAACTTTTGCAATTGCATCGGGTTTGGTTTGTTATGTACTGATCCCTTTTTCCCTGATCAGGTTTAGAAAGATGTTCCCGGATCAATATTTGAAAGATAAAGATGCACTTAATAAAGTACGACCTTTTTCAGGACCTTTGCATCCCTTGCTGGCTTATTTCACTATTTTCCTCACAATAGTTATCATGTCAACTCTGCACTGGGGATACAGCTACAATTTAATCTTCGCACTCATCTTCTATGTAATAGCATATTTCTACTTCACATGGAGATATCGTTCTTTTGAAGTCGATCACAGTTGGAGTGATGATATGGGATGGCCGGACCCAATAGAAAGACAAGGAGTTGTGAAAAATGAAAGAAGATAAGAATACAAGAATCGATTCCGCAAAATATGTCCGAAAATTGAGGGGAGATGCAGGCGTGGTGGTATTGTTGCTGATCATAATGTATTTTTCTGAGATATTTATTCTCTACAAAACAATCACCACCCTTTGGGGTAAGATTCCAGAACTTTCTGTGATTTTACCGTTATACATCATTTTTCTCATATTATTACTTAGTATTGAGACGATTGGTTGTTTGCGAGTTTATAATTCCATCAAGGAACACATGTATTCATTTAATTACTATGACTAAGGAGGAATGAAAATGGCAGTTACCAATAAAAACGGAGAACGTGGACCCTTCATGCAAATTTTTGATATCCTTTTCATTTTTATAATCGCATGTATATGCGTAGTTACACCGGTTATTATACAAGGTACAGTCCTGGTCGGATGGGATGAAACAGGAGGAATGCAGTTCGTGTGGGATCCAGCATCTTATTTCAGTTTGGTAGCAGTAATTCTTGTTTTTTTTGTTGTGATCCTGTATCATTCGGTCAAGAATTACAGATTATAAATGTATAAAGAGAAATTTCCCTGTGGCAAAAATTAATTTAATGGGTGATAATATGGAAGAAGGTATCCAACGGATCAAAGACAGGAATAATCTAACAGATGTTGAGAAAAAACATGTTCCAATTATTGAAGCACCTGATATTGTAACATCTGAAGAATCATTTGAGGTGAAAGTGACTATTGGAGGAGAACCACATGTGATGGAAATGGAACACTACATTGAATGGGTTGAAGTATGGTTTGCGGATAATAAGATTGGAAAATACGAGTTAGGGGCTGAAAATCCAACACCTGAAGCAATTTTTAATATAATTCCTAGTGAAGATCTAATTTCTTCTACGGAATATGTAGTCTGCAATATTCATGGTGTCAACTTATGCAGTAAATGTGGTCTTAAAGAGGTGAGAACGGAACTTAAGGCCATTGCAAGTTGCAATGTTCATGGGTTGTGGGAATCTGCAAAAGAAGTGAATGTTGTATCCAAAAGAAAGTAACAAAACAACTTGATTTTGTTTAATATAAATCAATAGGAGGAGAATACAATGATATCAATTGGATTAGTAACTGAATTCTTTGTCGTAATTTTTGGTCTACTGGCAGCAGCGTCATGGAATGCCAGTGATTTTAATGAAGACTTTGCATCAAAAAAATTCAATATTTATGGTGTTGCCATGATAGTCCCGACCGTGGGTTTACTTTTCTTGGGTGGATCGGCCTTACTACTGCAAAAACAAATACCACAAATTGAAGAAATTATATGGGGGGCACTGGCAGGGATAATCATAAGTGCTGGACTTATTGCTTTTTGTCGTATTTTTAGGCGAGTTCATGGGTTGTGGAAACCCACAAAAAAGTGAACATTATGTCCGAAAGGAACTAGCAAAACAACTTGATTTTATTTAAATCGAAATCAATATGGGGAGAATACAATGATACCAACTGAATTCCTTGTAGTAATATTTGGTCTACTGGCAGCCGCGTCATGGGGCGCCAGTGATTTTAGTGGAGGTTTTGCATCAAAGAAAGCCAACGTCTATGGTGTTGTCTTGATAGTCCAAATCGTTGGTTTGATTTTACTGGTCGGATCTGCCTTTCTGCTGCAAGAACAAATGCCGCCAAATGAAGGAATAATCTGGGGAATACTGGCAGGACTATTCATAAGTGCTGGACTTATTGCCCTTTATCGTGCTCTTTCGGAAGGGAAAATGGGTTTTGTGGCACCGTTATCAGCCGTGGTAACTGCAGCCATTCCGGTTATCTATGGTGCATTTCATGAAGGAATACCTTCCATTTATCAGATGATAGGTTTTGTCTTTGCGGTTGTAGCAGTCTGGTTAATTGCAAGTGGGGATCTTGAGACAAAAATAGAACGTCGTGACTTTATCTTACCATTGATAGCAGGAACCTTATTTGGTCTTTTCTTCATTTCAATTGACCGTTTCAGTGAAACGGCGGTACTATGGCCGCTTGCTGTTGCTAGTATTACAGCGATTCTTATTATACTCGGTTTTGTCATTTTCAAGAGGTCTGTAACCGCAACTTCTTGGAATATACTACCTAAACGAAATGTTATGCCTATCATTATACTATCCGGCATTTTCAATACAGGAGGTAACGCTTTTTTTGCACTGGCATCCCAAGCAGGTAGATTGGATATAGCATCAATAACTTCTTCCCTCTATCCTGCAGGAACCGTATTACTTGCATGGATGATATTAAAAGAAAATATGTCGTCCAAACAGTGGATCGGTGTGTTATCTGCCCTTGTTGCATTGATATTGATATCAGCCTAAAAAGCTAATTCTTTCAATTTTTTAAAAAATGATAAGAATATGTGTTTTTTAAAGATCCGGTTTCCAAACCGAACTCGCCCAGTAATTTTAAAAGTCGAGTTCTGATGCTAACCTTTATACATCTTCTTTGATCTGGGAGATTACCTCATTCAGATCCTTCTCAAGATTGTACTTCCGCCTGAAATGTGTCAGCACATTGAACACATCCCTCTCAAGTAATTCATCTGCATGTGGATGCTCTACTGTAACATACTGAGGCCAGTCTATGAACTCCACGCCTTCATCACTGACGAAGATATTGTATTCACTAAGATCAGAATGTATAATTCCCTCAGAGTAAACGATCTTTATCTGTGAAAGGATCTCATCGAGGACCCATTCCGGCTCCAGAAGCCTGGTCTTTACAAGGATGCTTCCCTTTGCAGGAGCCATGACAATTGCATGTCTGTTGTGATCAATAGGTTTAGGTATTGAGATCTTGCCATATAATGTCTGCATGATGTCATATTCCCTCTTGGCCGCAAGCCTGGCTGCGTATATCCATGAAAAGTG
This sequence comes from Methanococcoides sp. AM1, assembly GCF_900774055.1. Lineage (NCBI taxonomy): Archaea > Methanobacteriati > Methanobacteriota > Methanomicrobia > Methanosarcinales > Methanosarcinaceae > Methanococcoides > Methanococcoides sp. AM1. The sequence continues at coordinate 380,463 of NZ_CAAGSW010000004.1, forward strand.
TTCACGATCAACAAGGTGGTCACGCACTCTTTTTACGCTTTTGAAGCTTGTCCTCCCCTCCCTGTGAAACTTGATAATAACAGGAATAGGATCTGCAATGGCCAGCTCAGGTTCCTGAATTGCTTCATGGACCACTGATTCCTTGCCGACACCTATCTCATCACCTATGGCACTGACGACGCCCCTTTTGACAAATGTGTTCAATGCAAGTGCATCATATCCGTCAAAATATATCTGATAACCCTCGTAAGGGGTTTTTGTACCAACTACTATGTTGGATTTGTAAAGCTTAAAAAGCCTGTACTCAAGCTGTTCGAAAGAGAGTTTAGTATATTTACGGATCTCTTCGATAGGGACCCATTCAAAATTTTTCATCCCGATCTCAATACCGGTCAGAATTCTGAGGTCCTTACTATCCAGTGTCCTGAAGAACTTGAGCACATCATCTATCATCGGCAGTAATTGTCCTGAATATTAAAGAGCTTTGTGATGCCAGATCAAAAAAAAAAGAAGAAAAGGAAATTATGCTATCATGACATACGCTTTCTTGCATCTTCAACCTCATCGATGATATCAGGATATTCACGGAATACAGAGAGGATATCAAGAGCTGCCACCAGGTCTACAAGACCAAGAGCACCTAAAACTTCACCTTCATTTGACCTGATCGGAACTACGACCACAGCTTTACCTTTGTAGACACCTTCTGTAGGAACTTTCCTGATGATCGTATTCTTTTCCAGTACCTCTTCCAGAACAGGACCAGTATAATCATCATCTATTATCTGACCCTTCTCCATTCGGATCCCATGGAAGCTCTTGCTTCGAATAGTAGTAGGAATCCCCAGAAGCGAATGTACTGCTTCTGCAATTGGCTTAAGGTCTTCTGAAGTCGAATCCGGACAGATCTTCAAACACATCATATTATTACATCCCACCTGAAATTGAAATATTTAGTTACTATTTTAATGTATTCCTAAAGGGTAAGATAATAGAAATATCTGTTCATTCCCCATTATGTTTAATGTTAGATACATATTCATATGCTTCGAAAGCCGCAATCGAACCATCACTCACAGCAGTGATAACCTGACGCAGGACACCTGCCCTGCAGTCTCCAACTGCAAATATACCATCCACTGATGTGGCCATTCTCTCATCGGTCAGAATAAACCCGGAATCATCCTTTTCAACATCAACAAATTCAGTATTAGGCTCAATACCAACGTAGATGAAGATACCATCAATAGGAGTTCTCCAAATATCATTTGTAACGGTGTCTCGAAGTACGACCTCCCTTACAACAGAATCACCAATGATCTCCTCAAGAACCGTATTCCATGAGAACTCAATATTGGACTTCCCAAAGGCCCTGTCCTGAAGTATCTGTGATGCCCGAAGCTTATCCCTGCGATGCACTACACAGGCAGAAGCTGCAATATTTGAAAGGATCAATACATCAGTAAGTGCAGATTCGCCTCCGCCCACAACGATCACATTGCGACCCTTGAAGAAAGGACCATCACACGTAGCACAATATGAAACACCTTTTCCACGGAACTCATCCTCTCCGGGAACACCGAGGTGTCGTGGATTTGCACCTGTAGCAATTATAACACTAAGCGTTTCCAGGTCTCCGGAGTCCGTACTGATGATCTTACGATCACCCTCCGATCGGATCCCTAGAATTTCCCTGCTCTCAACTACTACACCGGCTGCTTTTGCGTGTTCGGAGAACTTATCCATCAGATCCATACCACTTATAGAAGGAAACCCCGGATAGTTCTCTACTTCACCAGTGGTCGAGATCTGACCACTGACAAATCCTTTCTCAAGAACAAGTGTGTTCAACCCGTAACGAACAGCATATATTCCGGCAGACAGACCTCCCGGACCGCCACCTACAATTATTAGATCATATACCATTTTGAGCTACCCCATCAGGATATTTTCAAAAGCGCTTCATCCTTGCCAGGCACGCCTATAAAAGCGATCTCACCATCGATTATAGTTGTTGGAACAGACATGATCGAATACTTTTCCGAGAGTTCGTCGCCCTCCGGAGTATCATAATCTACCTCTTCATAATCAAAATCATGTTCAGATCTAAGATCATTCCAGAACTTTCTAGCAGCAGGACAAACATGACACCACGAAGCATGAATAAGAGTTACTTTTACCATAAACTACCTCCCCTGGTTTGTTAAACAACAGAATATAATATGTAACTCATCTTTTAAAAATACACACTAAAAAGGATAAATAAAAAGGCTTGCAAACCATTCCCATCCTTACTGAACATTAAGCCAGATCGGATCGAGCTGTCCGGAATATCGTCCACCGGCATATTCGAAAACGACCATTGGTTCTTCTATGGCAACCCAACCCGGAATAGACGGAGTGATGCTCCAGGTCTTTTTGACAGTCTCACCCGGACCAATGCTTCCAAATGATAATGCAGGTTTTTTCACTTTAACAGTTCCCGGAAAATTGGCAATGACTGTTAAATTATCATATGGTTGCTGCGAAAAGTTCTTGACCCATATATCCACTGCTGCCTTCGAACCTGCAGAATACTGGAGAGCAGGTACGAATTTAATGAACTGTGCAAGAGCTTCTTTTTCCACCGGTACAGCAGTTGAAATGTCTACTACTGGAGTACCAGCACCCCCGGACTTATCCTTCTTGCTCAGGATAATTCCTAGAACCAACACAGCAACTGTTACTCCTGAAATTAGAGGAATATTATTAATAATAGGATCAAGCGGTGTAGCGGGAACTTCAACATTTTCAAGCGTTTCAGAAGAAGATATCGGTCCATCAAGATTTACTTTTGTAATGGTCCAGAGAGCACCAACTTTCTGAACCCTGAAGTATATAAGCTTCTCTTCCGTGCCAGCAGCTTTATTCCTTTCAAAAAGCGTAACATCACATACTGCAGTTGTATAACCAACGTCCCCATCAACTACAGTGTCCTTCAGTTCGAACTGCTCTATAGAACCTACAATAATGTCCTTATTCTTGAACTTGATCTCCAGTGTAGCAGGTACAAGGAAATCTTTCCCTTCATAATAAGAAAATGCGGTGCCAACATCACCCTCATTGAACGAGGTAAGGAATGAAGTAACGGTTTCATTTACCGCTTCATCACCACCTGAACCGAGGCATCCACTACCCACAACAAGTAGCAGAGCCATGCACATTAATATACAGAATAACGTATTTTCCAAAACTACCACCATATGAAAATGACTATTAGATCATCCATGCACTTTTTAGTATGCACATAACTCGATACAATGCCATCACGTTATTTTAATTTACTAACCGGAGGCTAATATAATGGAACAAGTATAAAATAATAACTACAAAAAATATAAATTTTAAATTAAATATTTAAAAAAAAGAATAAGGTGAATTAATTCACCTTATGGGTAGAGACCAATGTTTGTGTCTACACCGAAGGATGGTGCAGTGAATCCAGCAGTTGTTGATGAACCTGCTTCAGGTGTCATGAGTATGCTGAGTTGTGCTCTTGGCTCGATTGTAAGACCTGAGTCTTTAAGCTCTGTTACAGTTATATCGCCAACAACTGTGTTACTGGCTGCACCAGTTGATGAAGTGGCTATGTAGATTGTAACAAGATCTCCCTGATTCATGATTGGACTGGCCTGTGAGAATGACTCATCTTCATCTCTTATTTTCTCAACAGCGAAGAAGTAATTACAGTTGTCGCCACCGGTTTCATTAGTACTTGCTGACAGTAAGTTAATCAGATTTAAGGTAGCATTAGTCTCTGAGAAACTGGTCATGGTAGCACCATATGTTTTATCGTTACCAGCATAAACCAGATCATTCGTATTCACGCCATCAGTTATAGTGATGACAACCTGATTAAGATCTATGTCAGAACTACCAATGTTGAGTGCTACTTTGAGCTTAAGAAGATCAGCAGAGTCAGACAGGTTGGTACCATCACTGGACCTTACACCTTCAATGCTCTTGACCATCATGTTGGATGATACTTCCTGAGCAGCTTGCTGGCCAGTTGATGATGCTCTTTCCTGAAGAACACCGGATGTCTGGATCAATACCGCGGCAGCTACAGCAGCTACCAATACCATTGCGATGAAGATAATAAGTGTACCGATACCTACCTGTGCACTCTCATCTTTTTTCATCAAATATCTGTTTGCTTTCATTTATTCATCTCCTCATAGAGTTAAATTAGATCATTGGGATTTTATCTTATCATGTATTTTTCATTCACGTTCAGAGTTGGGATCATAAACGTGGAGATCGTCTGGGATCCTTTTTCCGGAGTTATCTGAATATCCACGGTTGTCCTTGAATTAAGGGTCAATCCTGAATCTTTCAGACTTGTACCGGGCGCTGTGGCGTTGAAATCACCGAGATATGTATAATTTACTGCATCAGAACTGGCAGTTCCAATGTAGATGATAGCAATATCTCCTGAGTTCAGCACAGGCGTTGAGGCAGCTAAGGAATTGTCCTCATCCCTCATTCTTTCTACAGTGAAGAAGGACGCAACGTTTGGTCCTGCAACCTCATGAGTGTTATTAAGCAATGCTGTAAGGTCACCGGTTTTTACATCGCCGGTAAAACCATCCATTTCACTACCGTATAACATAGTATTACTTCCATAGACCAGATCATTGGTGACCTGACCATCTGAGATCGTAATAATGAGAGTGCTAAGATCAACTTCGCTAGTGCCAACATTTAAACCCATTTTCATCTTGAGCAGGTCAATGGAATCGGACATGTTCGACCCAGTGTCCTTTGCCCTAATACCTTCAATACCTATAATTTCCAGAGTTGAAGATATTTCCTCAGCCGCTTGAATCCCAGTAGACTGTGCCTTTTGCTGAAGTACACCAGAGGTCTGGATGAGTACACCGGCAGCCACAGAAGCTACCAGGATCATGGAGAGGAAGATAATAAGGGTTCCAATACCAACCTGTCCGCAGGAATCTTTTCTTATAAACATAAACTTTCCAGATTTCATATTGGCTCTCCAAATTACGAGTTGTGGGTTGGTATCAAATACTCAATAACATAATTATTCGGATTTCATTCCAAACAAACAATGCTATATAGTACTTCAAGATATTATTATCATAATGAGTATGAGATATTTAGTATATATACTCTCCGGTTGGAAATTTCAAACAAAGACCATATCCATATTAAACATAATGAATATATTCATTTTAAAAAGTTATTATTTAGTTAAGGAAGAGGAATAGGATGAGTGCTGGACTGCTTCTAAACATAACGATCTGCTTTGCTATTGCAATTGTATCTTTGACATTTGCAGCAGTGATCACAAAAAACAAGCCATTGTGGAACGATAGAACAAAACCCTCGCTCAGAGCATTGATATCGCTATGGTCACTTGTGGCGATAACATATTTACTCACAGCATTTCGCATGATAGCTGCTTACACAAACAATACAGAACTTGATATGTCTGTGTACTATATAGCAGCAATACCCTTCGCATTTATTTCTGTGCCATTAGTATATATTTTAATATATATACTAACAGGTAATAAAAGGACAAGCAGATATACAGGATTGGTTTTTTTCATCTTTGGAATAGCATACCTAATGTTGCTATTCAGGCAGGGAGCAATGGAACCACAGGTTTCATACTGGTCATCCCTCATTAATATAAATAGCGATATTGCCATCAATATATACCTTACAGGATTGTTCATACTACCAACTGCTATGATATTAGGGATAATGGCATTGATATTCCTCAGGAAGGTTTCAAAGAAGCAACTCTATCATACAACACTCTTACTTGTATCGATATCCTTTGTAATCGATTTCATGCTTATAGACATGATCACGAACATCGATGTCATGCAACTTGTTGCAAGGATATTCGTCCTGATCGGAACGATCCTAGCATATCTTTCCTATTTCCCCCCACTTACACTGCAGGAAAGGCTTGGGATCGAAGAAAAACACTACGAACCCTACGATGAAATGGACGAGTTTGATCCTGAGGTAGATGTAAATGCCTGACAAGATCAATTTGGATTTTGAGAAAGAAGTTGCTGAGTTTTACCAGTCCCTTGGCATCAACCAGGGACCAGGAGATATTCAGTATCGCATTATACTGCTGGTACTAAAGAAGAATGAAGGAAAGATAACAGAATTCTCACAGATCAGAAAATATACGGACCAGGTTGCAGATCGTGGAAGTATTGGGAGCAAGATGAAAACTGTTTTCCAGATTGAAGGCCTTGCTGAAAAAGTACAGCGTGGGGGGTACATCATTACAGACAAGGGACTTATAGCTGCAAACTTTTTAAAGGAAACTTCGGTGTTCTACAAAAGGACAAAGACGATGCAGACAATGCTTGAACGTCTCCCCTAATCCGCAAAACGTATATACCATTAAACTTATGTACAACAATGAGCATTGTTGTACATAAGTGGTTATTATGCATTCTGCAATACATGAAATTATCAATTCAACTGAAAATAGGGTCAAAGAGCTCTATAAGATCAAGAATAATGAAGCTGTAATGGAGAGTTTCACACCAGATACACAAAAGATAATCGAATCGATATTATCGAAAAAACAGAAAGGTAAAGCTCCGATCATTTCTGAAGTAAAGCCAGCTTCCCCTTCAATGAAAATAAGAGATATAGATCCAACAGAAGCAAAAAGAATAGCCACTGAAATGGAAAAAGCAGGTGCTGTTGCGATATCGGTTCTGACTGAACCTGAATTTTTTAATGGATCTACCGATAACCTAACAGCTGTAAAGGAAAATATATCATTACCAGTCCTCAGAAAGGACTTTATAATTGATAAGATCCAGTTCGACGAGGTTAAAAGTGACCTTATACTGCTTATCGCAGGACTTCTAAATGAAAAACTTGAAGATTTTATCCTATATGCACGTTCAAAGGGGTTCGAGCCTCTCGTAGAAGTGCACAATAAAGAGGAACTGCTCAATGCGCTTGATACCTCAGCAAAGATCATTGGGATTAACAACAGGAACCTTACAACAATGCAAGTGGACATTGCAACAACAGAAGAACTTGTACCGATAATAAAGGAACACGATCGCATAAACGGTACTGAACATCTCATCATAAGTGAAAGCGGGGTTTATACTGCAAATGATGTCAGAAGGATGATTTCAGCTGGTGCCGATGCGATACTTATTGGAACATCCATCGTGAAAAATGACGATATTTACAGCAAGACAAAAGAGCTTGTTGATGCTCTTGAATAAAATATAATTGATGATGATAAGGAGGAAATGATATGAGTGGACCAAAGTATGGCAAGTATGGAGGACAATTTGTCCCTGAGATACTTATGCCTGCACTTGAGGAACTTGAGGAAGGATATGAACGATACAAAAACGATCCGGAATTCCTGAAGGAACTGGATTATTACCTCAAGGACTTTGCCGGACGTGAGACTCCGTTATACTATGCAAAGAACATGAGCAAGAAGTACGGTGTAAAGATCTACCTGAAAAGAGAGGATCTCGTACATGGTGGCGCACACAAGCTGAACAATACCATCGGCCAGGCCCTGCTTGCAAAATACATGGGAAAAACAAGACTTGTAGCTGAGACAGGTGCAGGCCAGCATGGGACCGCAACAGCCATGGCAGGCACGAACATGGGATTCCAGACCCACGTTTATATGGGAGCAAAGGACACCATCAGACAGAGAATGAATGTCTACCGGATGGAGCTTATGGGAGCAGAGGTACACCCTGTAGAATCCGGTTCAAAGACGCTCAAAGATGCAATTAATGAAGCTCTACGGGACTGGGTCTCAAATGTTGAGAATACACATTACCTTATAGGTTCTGTAGTGGGACCACACCCATACCCAATGATGGTAAGGGATTTCCAGAGTGTTATAGGAAATGAGGTCAAACAGCAGATCATGGAGAAGGAAGGGCGATTCCCTGATTCCATTGTGGCCTGCACAGGCGGTGGCAGTAATGCCATGGGAATCTTCCATACATTTATTGAAGAAAAGGAAGTGAAGCTCGTTGCTGTGGAAGCCGGAGGCAGCGGGATGAAACAGACAGAAGGAGCTGCACTCCACTCCGCATCACTGTCGGTGGGAGAAGATGGAGTTCTTCAGGGAGCTCGCACCCGGATCCTGCAGGACAAGCACGGGCAGATCCTGGAATCAAGTTCTGTTTCTGCCGGACTGGATTATTCCGGAGTTGGGCCGGAACTGGCATATCTTGCAGATATTGGCAGGCTTACACCTCGCGTTGCAAATGATGAGATGGCACTCAATGCATTCCACGAGCTGAGCCTTATGGAAGGCATCATACCTGCACTGGAATCCTCACACGCGGTTGCCCACGTCATGGAAGCAGCAGAGTCAGGAGAGCTTGGTGAACTTGTGGTCATCAACCTTTCAGGAAGAGGAGACAAAGACCTTGAAGCCGTTCGAAAGATCGACAGGGGTGAGTAAAATGCAATTATCTACTAAATTCAATGAGCTTAGTTCTAAGAACGAAGCTGCCCTACTGGCATATGTTTGCGCAGGAGATCCGAATATTGAGGCAACACCCGCGATCGTTGATTCACTTATAAAGGGCGGCGCAGACATTATCGAACTTGGATTACCTTTTTCAGACCCTGTTGCAGACGGACCAACAATACAGGAAGCATCCGAAAGAGCACTCGTAGCCGGAATGAACCCCGACAGATATTTTGAGCTCGTCGCATCTCTTGATGTTGATGTACCTCTTGTCTGCATGACCTACTATAACCTGATATTCCAGCGAGGTCTTGACAAATTCGTGGCCGATTGTGTAAATTCCGGAATTCGCGGACTTATAGTACCAGACCTACCTGCAGAGGAAAGTGAAGATCTTGCAGCATCATGTTCAACTAACGGCGTAGACCTGATCTTCCTGATAGCACCTGTCACCACAGATGAAAGAATAAAGATGATACTAGGGAAAAGTTCCGGGTTTGTTTACATTGTTTCAAGGCTTGGAGTTACAGGCGCACGTTCAGAGGTCACCGATGCTACTGCACAGATACTTTCCAGGGTGAAGACCGATATACCAAAAGCTGTCGGATTTGGGATCTCGAACGGAGAACAGGCTTCAAAAGTTGTTGCAGCAGGAGCGGACGGTATCATCGTGGGATCCGCTTTCGTGGACATCGTTGCATCAGGAAACAATGTTAACAAACGCCTTGAAGAGCTTGCAAGCGATATTAAAGGAGGATGCAAAGTCTGAGAAATAATAAAATTTGGTTAATATACCATAGTAGAATTCAACGCTAAATAAAAATAAATGCAAAAAGTAACAAAGAAGGTCCTTGATAAATTCAAAGACCTTTTTTTGTTAAGATTTTTTAAGATATCTTTTTGTGGGATCTTTTCATTCGAACAACTGATCCACAAACCATTGCGGATCGAACTTTCTAAGATCATCATATCCCTGACCCATTCCGAGGAACAGGATCGGTTTTCCAGTGATATATGCAATTGAGATCGCAGCGCCACCTTTTGAATCTGCATCTGTTTTCGTCAGTATGGACCCATCGATAGGGACAGCAGCGTTGAACTGCTCTGCACGCTCTACAGCATCGTTCCCTGCAACAGCCTCATCCACAAAGATGATAAGATCAGGAGTGCTCACACGACAGACCTTTTCAAGCTGTGCCATGAGATTCACATTGGTGTGCATCCTGCCTGCAGTATCAGAAAGAATGACATCCACATTGTGGGCCTTTGCATGCTGTACCGCATCATAGACAACAGCTGCAGGATCGCCGCCTTCCTGATGTTTTATCAGCTTTACGCCAATTCGTTCTGCATGGATAGCGATCTGGTCAATAGCCCCTGCCCTGAAAGTGTCGCCTGCTGCAATGACAACAGAATATTTCATATCTTTCAGACGTTTTGCCATCTTGGAAATAGTGGTGGTCTTGCCGGTTCCGTTGATACCGATGAAAACTATATGAACAGGCTTTTCAGCGTTCTTTATGTATTCATCAAGGTCGAAAACATTGGCAGACATTACATTGTAGATAGCGGTCCTTAGTGCCTGCTCCACATGTTCACCAGTGTTGCTTCCGATCTTTTTACGGCTGCCCACAAGTTCTGCTTTAACAGCTTCGACAATAGCTTCAGCAACTGTAATTGCAATATCACTTTCCAGTAATGCCATCTCCAATTCCCAGAGAGAATCGCTGATATCATCTTCATCCAGTATGACTTCTCGTTCGAAAACAAGAGCCTTTGCTTTTTGGGTAAACCCTATCTTCTGCTTGAATGATGATCTTGCTTCAGGCTGATCTGCAGGAGTAATTGAAGATTCAGGAGTAGCTGAAACTTCAGGAGAGGAAGTTTTTCCCTCAGGAATGACGGACTCTTCGATCGGTTCAGCAACCATCTCTTCAGATGGCGCTTCAACAGATTCTACCACCGGCTCTTCAAGATCAACCGCTTTCTCATCGATCGTCTTTCCGATCGATTGTTTAAAATTACTAAGTTTATCCTTGAGTTTATTGAACACGCAAACTCATCCTTAAAGTAATAAAAATAAAAAGAGTATCAGAACTTCATGAACAGGATCACTGCGGACTTCTGTTACCAACCATAGATTCTATGGACTGGATACGCTGTCCGACCTGAGCAATTGATCCATTCAAGCGTTCAACTACCTTACTTAGCTCTTCTTTGCGCTGATTAAGGAGTTCCTTTGCTTCAGCAGGAGATTTCTCCACACTTATACCTGCACCAACACTAACAACGACCTTCTCGACGTTAGCGACATTTGCATGTACGAATGCACCGCCTCCAAGAGGAAGCATCGTGTTGATACTGCCGGAAACTGCCTCAAGTTCCTCGAGAGTTCCTACTGCACGTGTGCACTCTTCGATGGACATCTGAACCATTCCCATCTGCTGCTGCAGGGATTCTGCCTGATTCTGGAGCCCGCGATGCTGAGATGCGAGATTTCTCACATCCTGCTCACTTACTTCTGACATGTGCTTCACGCCTCTACGATACTATCGATCTTGATCAATGATCTGTTAATACCATGTTTACTGCCGAAAGTGGAATACGTCTTTTCACGAGCGTTCTTCTCGTTCTGGCTCTCAACGGTCTTAGTAAAATTTTCCCAAGAATGACCTGCTTTGAATGTGCCTTTGACAACATAATTCTGCATACGGAATCACCTGTTTTATAAATTAAATTTTAACAATAATATGATCAATCAAAGAACAGAGCATCCTCTATCCTACCGAGCTCATGTCCAGTTGTATTGGAACCTGCTACATACCCTTTCGAGTTGGCCAGTAATCCGGAACCTACGGCCTGTGAGCCATAATTTGTAGTACCCACATCCACAGAAAGTCCGAACACTTCCTCAAGATGTGCAAGTTCCTCCTGCGTCACCATTGGGTGAACCAGAAGTCCCTTGTTAGTAGCTACGCCAGACATTCCAACTGTCCCGAGGCCTGCAATTGTACCCCTATGAACATCCACACCAAGAACCCTTGATATAACCTCCATGGACCTGTCACTGATATCCGGATGCACTATTGCAGCCGTATCGTTTGCCAATATAACGTTCCCAGTGGCAGTGAGCCTGTCTGGAAGCACTTCCACAGGGACATCAACGTCTTTAAGATCGTTGACATTAGCATCCCTGGATAGTAAAAAACCATTCGAGTTGCCCCTGGAAAGGGAGCCAACAACAGTACTGCCATTTACCAGTGTAGAGATAACCCTGACATCAAGCAGTTCTGCAATCATATCAATGGCCTTCTTAGTTGTACCAATAGGAACAACTGCCACATCCTCTGTGCATGTGGCAAAAACCCCTAGAACGGGATTGTCGTAAATGTTCACGGTTTTGATCATTATTGTCCTTTATACTTTTGTTGAATATTATCCATCATCGAAAGAAGGATCAGGCAAGTTCTGCCTGAACTTCCCCATCTTCGAATTTAGCTGCACGAATGCGTATTGAAGATGGTGGTTTCTGTGAACCTTTCTCCCAAACCTTGTGGTTGACGGAAGCATCGATCTTGATCTGTGAAGGTTCTGCCTTCATGTGTCTTACCAGATATTTCCTGATAAGTGAAATTGCCCTGCTGGAACGTTTCCACCTTGGTGCAAGCTTTGCTTGACGAAGTGGTATGGTGTAAATCTGTTCCTTTACCGCGTCTTCTGCCATTGTCATCACCTTACTTTACATCTAAACTATTTCTTCTCCAGTGTCTTCTCTTAGGGTGGCTAACAACTTGTCTGTTAGTCTTTATGATAACCCAGGTTGGAACGCGCTGATTCTGGTTATGCGCCTTTGCCAACCTCATTTTCTGTCCTTTTGTATTGTGGCTCACTTATCTCACCTGTGAATTGATTAATTGTAACGCCAATCTAAAAGATTTGCGTCTATAAATCGATTATCCTATAAATTATTAATCTATGTACGATAGATTCCTGCCTTCACATAACAAATTGCTTATAAATTGCTTATCCAAAACATCGTCAGACCATCAGAAACGCCTGATAACCCTCGATTGAACATGCTCCGGAAATATTTCAAGTACTTTTTCATCACCATATTGCTGCCTTATCAGTTCACGAAGTTCAGTTTCATAGTCTGCTTTTGCAATACTATCACTTTGACCTTCTTCGATCACCAGATATCGGCTCACCAGTAAATTAACGGCACTTCTACCATACCCATGAAGAGGGCATATGTAGCTTACACCAAACCGGTCCTCTATGCTTCGAACTTCTGCATCGGTCAGTTTTGGAACACGATCATCGCGCCGTACACCATCCGCGATAAAAGAAACATCATCTTCCTTTGCCAGCGTTTCGATCACGGTCTTGTGTATGTGATTGATAGCGTTCCTTGGATAACCATCATCTATTATGATATCCAAAGCAGATTCCAATATGCCTCTGTCAAGTTCCAGGACCCTGTGGGAATAACCCAGCTCATCTGCGGCAACCTTTGCAACTTCTCCAACCGGAAGGATCGAGAAACTGCAGGTCACAAGTTCGACGTCAAAGAAGGGATCAAGCAATATTGCCGATAGTGAACTATCTTTTCCTCCACTGAACAGTACCTGAGCTTTCATAATCACATGCGCGTGATGGTTGGTTCACGTTTTTTGGGCTGCATCTGTGAAAGAAGCACTTTAAGCTTATCATCATCGATCATTGACTGCAGGCGACCACTTTGAGCAAGCATCACAAGCTGGGATTCAAGTTGTTCAGCCAGTTCCTTGCGTGATAGTTTCAGGCGAGTCAGCCTCTCGCGCGCCTCGGGGGTCATGATCTGACGAAGGACCGCCTGGACCTGGGCATCCCTTTCAGCCTGTGCCTGTTCCTGCTGGTATGCGGCCTGGGCATCATTTTGCATCTGAGGAGCAGCCTGCTGTTGCTGCTGCATTTCAGCAAGTCTCTTTCTTCGGATAGCTTCAATATCGTCCACCATTACTTCATCACGTCCTTTCCGATTTAATTATAATGGCCCTGATAGAACCATCATATAGCAATTGTCATGTATCTGAGCAGGATGGGAGATCAACTCCCTTAACACCCATTCAGTACTTTGCAAGTTCTGGAATTGTTTCAACAAGCTCGTTCTTGACCTCAACTGCCATATTATCAAGCAGTGACTGGCCAGCAGGAGCGATTACTCTTCCGCTCTTCAACTTGCGGACAAAACCTGCATTTTCGAGTTGCTGAGCTGCTTCCCTTGCGACAGAACCGCTTCCTTTTGCTTTCTTGGATGGGTTTGCGCCTCTCCTCTTCTTACCGCCATAGACAGACCTTAATCTCTCCACACCGATAGGGCCTTCCATGTAAATGGTCCTCATAATAGCTGCACAGCGGGTGTACCACCATTCATTATCAATAGGTGGTAATTCTTTATGAACACCTGTCTTAACGTGAGCTGCCCATACGGGAGCATCAATCTGATCGTTCTCTTTTAGTTTCTCTGCCACCTTTGCAATAATATTTGCAGCAGGAACATCATATGCTGTAGTCATCTTATCCTCCTTGGAATGAAATGTATCGATTGGATTTCTATTTGATTTATTCAGTAAACTTGTTACCAGCAAGTATAATTATCTACCATAATGTGTGCATGGAAATAGGGTTGTAATTTATTGGTTAGTATATACGTGTTTCGGCAGCTTTCGCATATACCCCTGTACTCATGTATTGCATTATAGATAATCGAGCATTATTTCCTGAAAGTCTGCTCCCTTCCAGGTCCTACGGACACGTATTCAATGGGTACTCCCATCAATTCTTCAAGACGCTCGACATAGTTGCGGGCAGGTTCGGGAACATCTGCATAGTTTTTGACGTCTGTGAGGTCATCAGCCCAGCCAGGCATATCTTCATAAACGGGTTTGCACCTGTCAAGATCGGAAGTATCGATCGGTGGATAATCCAGCCTTTTCCCATCGAGCTCATAGGCAACACATATTTTATTAACTTCGAGACCGGTCAGCACATCTAATTTTGTCAATGCGACACTTGTGTAGCCGTTCAGGAAGATCGCCTTCTTCAAAAGCGGGAGGTCGAACCAACCACATCTGCGGGACCTGCCGGTAGTAGTACCGAACTCGTGACCCACATCATGTAAATGTTTGCCTGCCTCATCATCAAGCTCTGTTGGAAGCGGCCCTTCTCCGACCCTTGTTATATAAGCTTTAACAATACCAAGAACCTCATCCACCTTAGTCGGACCAACACCAAGATTTGCACATGCTGAACCTGCAATAGTGCTTGAAGAGGTCACGAACTTCTGAGTACCGTGGATAACATCAAGATGTGTGCCCTGTGCCCCCTCAGCCATTACATTCTTGCCATCTGCAATAGCTTTGTTGACTTCATATGAAACATCTGTAACATACGGAGCTAACCTCTGACCAAGTTTCACATACTTATCAATGAGTGCCTTATCGGTAACAATTGAAGGGTCCCCTCCAAGTTCCCTGATAGCTGCCTCTTTGGAAGGTGCCATCTCTGAAAGTCTGCGCAGGAGTTTCTCGGAGTCGACAAGGTCACCCATACGGATCTCATCCCTTGCGATCTTGTCCATATAAGCAAAAGCAATACCCCTCTTAGTAGTGCCGATCTTCTCCTTACGGGAAGATTCACGAAGACCATCCTGCTCAATATGGTATGGCATGATGATACTGGTCTTTGCATCGATACCAAGCTTATCGGAATGAATTTTAACATCACCTTCTCCAAGCATATCGATCTCCTCTGCCAGAACCTCAGGGTTCAGGACAGTACCCGGACCTATCAACACTCTTGAATCAAGTAAAAACCCGGAAGGTATCAAATGTAGCTTATAAACATTCTCGCCAACTGTTACCGTATGACCGGCGTTGTCGCCACCCTGGAACCTGACGACAAGATCGTAGTCTTTTGAAAGCAGATCAACGATCTTTCCTTTTCCTTCATCACCAAACTGTGATCCTGTCAGAATAGTAAACATAGAGGGGGAAATTGCAGTTTATACATATAAAGCATTTGGCAACATTAGAGACTTTAAGATAATATATCCACTTTTGATGCTCAAATAATAATTTATTCCGACGAAGGAAAGTATGGCAAATCACTCACTGCAACTTAATAAAGTGTAAGATTAAGGTTAAATTGTCGATCATATGAAAAACTGCACTAACAAATACTATCAATCCCAAAATTAAATATGTTACAAACCATAAACATTATCAATATATTACTGACATATAAGATTCCGGGGAGTTCATATTGGATAATATAAATTTAAAAATACATTCTTCTGCCAGGATATATGGGTCAAGCACTATAGGAGATAATTCAGTAGTACTTGAAAACGTTATACTTGGATATCCGGAACATAAGATCCTCTCCCAAATAGTAGAAGGTGATACCCCCATCGAAGATTCTGATTTTCAGGGATGTGAAATTGGCCCCAACTCATTCATAAGACCGAATACAACGATCTTCAATAATGTCAGGACAGGCAACAACTTCAGGACCGGACACAACTGCATAATACGTGAGAACACTACCATCGGCAATAACGTCCTGATAGGAACAAACGTGATCATCGATGGAAACGTTACTATTGGAAACAACGTCAGCATTCAGGGGAACGTCTACATTCCAACGCATGTGACGATCGAAGATAACGTATTCATCGGTCCATGTGCAGTACTTGCAAATGATAAATATCCAATTCGTAAAAAATACAACCCTGAAGGCCCCATAATTCGAAAAGGAGCATCAATTGGTGCAAATGCCACCATCCTTCCGGGAGTTGAGATCGGAGAAGGTGCGTTTATAGCAGGAGGTGCGCTGGTGACACGAGAGGTACCTCCATGGAAACTTGCGATCGGATGCCCTGCAAAGATCGAAGAGTTGCCAGAAGAACTTAGGTCATTAAATAGCATCTAATCGAACTTTACTCTAGCACATCCAGATCCAATCTAATCTAATCTAATCTAATCTAATCTGATCAGGCCATGCAGGAATAATTCCAAACACATGAGGAATAAAATGATCCCAATAGCAAAACCCAACATTGGAGATGAAGAGATAGCTGCGGTATCCGAAGTGATGGCTTCAGGAATTATCGCAGAAGGAAAGCGTGTTGCAGAATTTGAAACTACTTTTGCTGACTATATCGGTACAGAATATGCAATTGCAGTAAACTCCGGAACGGCCGCTCTTCATGCAGCACTGCTGGCACATGGGATCGGAAAAAATGATGAGGTCATCACAACATCCTTTAGCTTCATAGCAACTGCGAACAGTATAATGTATACCGGTGCAAGACCAGTATTTGTGGATATTGAACCTGAAACATTCAATATCAACACTGATCTGATAGAAGATAGTATAACCAAAGATACAAAGGCAATAATGCCGGTACACCTCTACGGCCATCCGGCAGAGATGAAGCAGATAAATGAAATTGCAGAAGATCACAACCTGACAATTATTGAAGATGCATGCCAGTCTCATGGTGCAACTTACCACGGAAAGAAAGCAGGTTCCTTCGGGACAGGAGCATTCAGCTTCTACCCTACAAAGAACATGACCACCGGTGAAGGCGGAATAATAACCACCAATGACAGCGAAGTTGCCAGAAAAGCAAGAATGATACGTGCACATGGTTCACAAGAACGTTACATTCACGAGATGATAGGATATAATTTCAGAATGACTGATATTGCAGCTGCAATTGGTCTTGTTCAGCTCAAAAAGGTCGATGGATTCAACCTTAAACGCCGGAAGAATGCACAACTCCTTTCAGAAGAACTAAAAGATGTAAACGGAGTTACCATTCCAACGATCAGGAAAGGATGTGAACATATGTTCCACCAATACACCATAAGGACGGAAGCACGCGATGATCTTGTCACAAAGCTGAATGAGAATGGAATCGGGACCGGTGTCTATTACCCAATACCAATACATATGCAACCGACATATATTGCAGCAGGATACAATTACGATCTGCCAGTATGTGAAAAAGCAGCAAAGGAAGTACTCTCACTTCCGGTACACCCGGATGTTTCAGAGAAAGACATTAAACACATAATCAAAACTGTAATAGAGGGAGTAAAATAAAATGACACGTGTAGGAGTTATAGGTGTTGGTGCTATGGGGCAGCACCATGTCAGGATCTACAACGAAATGGAAGGAGTGGAACTTGTAGGAATATCCGATGTCGATAAGGACAGGGTCGAAGAACTGGCAACAGGATATGATGTCAAAGCTTATACTGATTATGAAGAGCTCTTAAAAGAAGATCTCGATGCAGTAAGCATTGTTGTACCAACTACACTCCACAAAAAGGTCACATTGGATGCTATAAATTCAAACACGAATGTACTTGTAGAAAAACCCATTGCAGATACACTTGAAAATGCAGACATAATGATAGAAGCCGCTGAAAAAGCAGGGGTTATCCTTATGGTAGGACAGATCGAGAGATTCAACCCTGCAACAACAAAGATGAAAGAAATAATCGATAGCGGACTCCTTGGAAAGATAGTCTCTATTTCCACAAAAAGAGTTGGCCCTTACAACCCAAGAATCAGGGATGTGGGAATCATCTTAGATCTTGGAGTACATGACATCGATGCCATATCATATATGTACGGCAGCAATGCCAAGGATGTCTACGCCATTGCCGGCAAGGATATTCATTCAAAGGAAGACCATGCATCCATAATGCTTAGATTTGATGATGAACAGGCAGGTGTAGTTAATGTTAACTGGCTGACCCCACACAGAGTGAGAAAAATGGAAGTTATCGGAGTAAATGGGGTAGGATACCTGGACTATATCGATCAAACAGTTACGATACATGATGCTAACTGGGTAAGAAATGCAAAGGTTGAGAAAGCTGAACCACTGCAGAAGGAACTCGAACATTTCATCAGCTGTGTAGAGACAGGAGAGACGCCCCTTGAATCAGGTATTGATGGAAAACATGCACTAAAAGTCGCACTTTCAGCAATAGAATCCTATAATAGTGACAGTATAACCAGGATTGACTGAATTATCCTTAAGCTTAATGTAAATTTTAAGGATCTTTATTTTTTAACTAAACAATAACTTACGGTTACTGGAAATTAAGAAATTCCCGGTAGCTTAATTTTGAGGAGATCGAGGAGATTGTATACTTGAAGTTCCAGATACATAAATTAAAATAGATAATTCCTTACTATTAAAACCTAATAGAGAAGCGGGCAAAAAAAGTGCATTGGCAGAGATCACATATCTCTGCCGCGCTTTACGATAAGGACCAAAAACACAATGAAAAGTACTAAGGCCAGATTCTGGTCCAGAGTTTGGTCTTCATCATCTTCAGATGTTGAATCCCCTAGAGAAACATCATCTGGTATTACGCTTGAAGCCGGAACTGCAGTTATTGCAAATGGTGAAAACCCCGGGGTTGAAGATTCAAAATAAACATAACCATCTTTTTCACCCATATACATGGTTTGGAGAGCCTCCCATTTACCATCAGAATTTCTGTTCAATCTGATAGCTGAAGCATTAATATCATTTGTTTCCATCCATGAGGTTTCGACCCTGAAACCAATTGTCATGGATTCAATATTTGCAGGAGTTGCAAAACCGTATTTCCCAACCCATATGTTCATATTCTTATAAACAAGCCCCTCGGGATCATCTTGAACAAAAGCAGACCGATCTTTCAAAACTTCAATAGTTGTAGTTATAGAACCTGAATTTTTTAGTGGAGTAAAGTTTACGTTAACAATCGGGTTATCGGGTGAATTGAAATGATAGGACATATTCATTCCCTTATAAACCGTCCTTTCAGTAACATCTTTGAATTCAATATTCCCAAATTGCTCACCGGAATCGCCAGCACCTCCGCCCCCACTACTTCCAGAACCAGCACCATCGGTGCTCCCTCCGGATGAAGACGTACCTGATATGCTCACTACAGCATTTTCAACCGATATTGGAACTGCTGTTCCACTGGAATTACTTACCACAACATTGCCCATCTGCAAGTTAGATTGACCAGAACCTTTTGTATTAAAAACAATAGTTGCAAGTATGCCAGGACTTGTGACCTCATCTTTTCCAAAAAGAACACCATGTGCATATATTATGGACCCACCTGTATTGTCAATAGTACCTTCACTGAAGAAAGTAGCACCAGTATTACTAAACAGATCCCCCTCTGATACACTTATTACATCAAGAACAGAACCATCAAAATATAGATCGAACTGTGCTCCGGATATAGGTATGTCCGGATCTATGTAGACATCAACAATAATTTCCGAACCCAATTCCACAGATTGATTATCAGGAGAAAGACCTACAACAGTCTCAGCAGAAACCGGACTTATAAGAGCAAATGATAATAATACCAGCAGAAAGACCATAAAGAAACGTGCCGGTAAATTTGAATCAGGGGTTTTTAGAAGACTATTCGTAAAACTATCTGGAATTATATTTTTATTGATCATATTGAGCACCACTTATAAGAAAAAATTAGCTACTTATAAGATATTTATCTGTTGATTGAAACCACTAGAAGAGAACTTTGAGTTGTGTGGGGGAATATATTGGTGGTACAATAATTTCTGTAGTTGTGTTCAGGAATGGTCTCAATGTTCTCTCCTAAGGCAAAATATGATATAACTGCTTAATAGATAAACCTTTTCATAAATAGACGGGTTTTTTAGAAAAAACTTAATCTTCCCAATAAATGAAATATAATTGCTAAAAAATATAATATTAACTTTCGTAAAAAATAAATCAAATCATTATTTTGCTGGGAAAAACTGCTTGCATATCGAATCTTTCAGTACTTTCCTGCCAACCTTCCCTTTTTTTCTGCATGTACCTGCTGAGAAATAACGACATGTATTACAGCAGTAAACCCGCTGATCCAGTTTGTCCCGGATAACTTTTTCGTGAAGATCGGTCTCACCCAATCCACGATGATACTTGTAATCATTCCAGTCAGCATAATATATCTGACTCGTAAGCGTAGAAACTGCCGGAGGATCCCATTCATCATAGGTTGCTCCGACCTCCGAAGTATTTGAGGTGATCTTTGGAACAGATTCCTTTGATCCACTACTTAAAAGATCAATGATCTCTTCCCTTAATTCAAGGAAGAGCTCATCATCAGGCTTTATTGCCAGTGCCCTGTTTATGTATGTTTTTGCGCCCTCAAGGTTACCAAGGCTTTTCAGGCAAAGTGAGATATTATAATATACAGGATATGGTCTTGCCACAACGCCTATGCTCAGGATCTTTTCATAAATATCTACAGCTTCCCTGAATTTGCGTTGCTGCTGCAAAAGGAGAGCCATGTTGTTCAATGCGTGGACATTTTTAGGCTGTAGCTGTAAAGCCATTTTAAAATAATGTTCTTTTCTTTCAACGTCCTTTTCAGATCTTCCAGAGGCAATGTACCTCTCAACGATCTTACTTACATCATCTTTTGCCATAGAATATCCTCAGATCCCTCTTTTTTTCTGTACATACCAGCCCACAAGGGGTGGAACCCAGCATAGGTTTGCCACAATGGTCTCAAGAGCAGTAAATGTTTGGGTGGTTGGACTAAAACCATTTAAGCGCAAAAGTAAAAGACCTACAGGTACGGTCACAATTATTGCAAGACTTGCTAGCATAACAGGATGATGAACATATTTATTGAACGCACCGACCCAGTTACCTTCTTTTCTCTTCAGGAAAAGCATCCCGGAAATGTTTGCACCGATCTGGTCACTAAGTGCATAGAAATAAGGAATATAGAAACCCTCAACTCCATATACGTTAACACCTGCAAGGCGACTGGCAATATCGATCATCCAGGGCACTGCCAATCCAAATAGCTTACCCCAACCATATGCTTCCGCCATTGTACTCGCGCCACCAAGAAAGCGTTGGCGAATCGAATAGATGCCTTCCAGTATGCTTTCGCCTTCACCTGAAAGGGTCCTGACCAACCATTGTCCAACAGGACTTGTCTGGTAACCCTGCATATCAAGAAAAACACCTGCAAGAAGACCAAGGATGTATCCTGGAACAGTATACCTGATCAGTTCTTCAAATCCTTCACTTTCAGGTAGTTCATCCTTATTGCCCATGCATGTCCGAGAATGTTGCTTTTGTTAATTATAGGTATGCGATAAAATCGAACAAGCAAAACCTACCTTCATATCTCTTTGAATACTTTTGCCAGTGATTCACCACGAACATGGATCGAAAACTCAGAAAAGTATCCAAATGCAGTCGTGTGAACATCAAATCCTTTGATATCCAGCTTTTCTTTGATCGCTAGAATTATCTCAACCGCGAATTCAGGAGAGGACTTACTTGAAGAGAGATGAGCAAATGAGTGCAGTACTATTCTTTCTTTATTCACCTTATTAAGATACCACTTCAGATTTGCGACTGCTTTTTTTACCACTTTGCTTTTTCTTAGTTCATCCTCTGCTTCAACATGAATGAAAACAACTGCCGTATCTTCTATTTTTTCCTCTCGTTCACTGTCATCTACGTGATCAAGGGGTTTGCTAAAAGTTTCAAACCAAAAGTATTCCGTATCGAACATTAGCATTTTCATGGATCCTTATCCCCCGTAATAACATAATGAATGATGGCTTTTTCTGAACATGACATAATCGTTGAAGTATTGAATTATCTTAGTATGATCTGCCCACATACATAACGACAACGTTTGCGGTAAGAAGTGCCGATGACTAGAAAATAAAGGTAAATAGACGAATGCAGAAATACAGTGATAACAAATATTGCCTCATTGGATATCTACAATATTAAACAGATCATAATCATGGTTGATTCAAATGGATAAGATAATAGCAGACTTTGAACTTGATGTGAGAGGACAGTGCTGCCCGTATCCACTTATAAGAACAAAGGAAATAATGGATGAGCTGCAAACAAATGAGGTACTATTAGTCATAGCAAATGAGGCCATGACACCTCAGAACATCGCCACCTGGACAAAAAAGACAGGGAATGTACTGCTTGCGGTTGAAGAAAAGGGAGGCGTCTTCAACATATACGTCCGTAAAGCCTGATATTCATTCCCTTTGATGCTTTTTATTCACTTATTCCATGGTGTTTTGATCATTTTACCCAATACTACAGACGCCACCACCTTCCAGGTAATTCTCATTCTCGATTGATGTTATCGATGGATTTTCACCACATACCGGACATGAAGGATTCTTACGGACCTTTATTTCATCGAACGACATGCCAAAGGCATCATAGAATATAAGGCGACCTTTCAGAAGATCACCAAATCCCAGCAGGTACTTGACAACCTCGGTTGCCTGAATAACACCAATTATGCCTGGAAGGACTCCAATAACTCCGGCTTCCTGACAACTTGGAACCATTCCGGCAGGTGGAGCATGCTCAAAAAGACATCTGTAACATGGACCATCATCCGGAAGAATGGTCGTGACCTGACCTTCGAAACGGAAAATACTCCCATGTGAAAGAGGTTTCTTGGCAAGCACACAGGCATCGTTCACGAGATATCTGGTCGCAAAATTGTCAGATCCATCAACCACTATGTCGTAATCGTTAATGATATCGAGGATATTGTCCGGATTTATTCTTTCCTGATAAGTGATCACATTCACATCAGAATTTAGGTTTTTAACAAATTGTTTTGCAGATTCTACCTTTGGAATATCGACATTTCCTCCATGTATGACCTGTCTTTGAAGATTGCTGAGATCTACAATATCATCATCAACGATCCCGATAGTCCCAACCCCGGCAGCGGCCAGGTATTGTATTATCGGCGATCCAAGTCCTCCTGCACCTATACAGAGCACTTTTGAAGACAGTAGTTTATGCTGTCCCTTTCCTCCAACTTCCTGCAGTATTATGTGTCTTGAATAACGCCGGATCTGTTCTTCAGTAAATTCGCCTAACATTTTTGCCTCCCTGAAATAATTTATCTCAATGAATTGCAGTGATCATGATTGATTGATTGATCGATCGATCTATTATGGAAAATCGTGTTTTCTTATGTTTGATGATAGCTGACCATGGACCTGTGGGAATTTTTATGAAAGGTTCCAATTCGTGTCATCTTTTCAAAAATGTGCAATTTCCTGATAAATAGGTATAGAAAGCGGCAATTTTGTACAGCCGCACACAAGGCACTCAAAAACAGCTTGTAAAGAAGCAAAATTAAAAACTGGCAAATATTGCCTAATAACTAATGGTAATATTATATGCATATTTTATTACGATTAGTTAATAATTACAGATTGTCAGGAGAGATACAAAATGAGCAAAGTAATTGGATTAAAATGCAGAGAATGTGGTGCTGAATATCCGAGTGGGATCCAGAATACCTGCTACGAATGTTTCGGACCTCTGGAAGTGCACTACGACTGGGACGAGATACAGAACACAGTGAGTAAGGAGAAGATCGCACGAGGACCTCCATCCATCTGGAGATATGCAGACCTGCTTCCAATAGATGGTACGAATTATGTTGACCTTGGTTCAGGTTACAATAAGTTACATCATGCAAAGAACCTCGGGAAAGAACTGGGACTTAAGGAATTATACATTCTTGATGATTCTGTCAATCCAACAAATTCGTTCAAGGACAGGGTAACATCCGTGGCTGTAAGCAAGGCCCTTGAACTCGGTGCTACTGCAATTGGCTGTGCTTCCACCGGAAATCTCGCATCCGCTGTAGGAGCCCATGCTGCAAAAGCAGGAATTCCGTCATACATCTTTATACCTTCTTCAATTGAAACCGGAAAGATAACACAGATGCTCGCATACGAACCAAACGTCATAGCAGTTGACGGGACCTATGACGATGCAAATCGCCTTGCAAGTGAGGTCGCAGACCAGAATCCCGACTGGGCATTTGTTAACATAAACATCAGACCATACTATACGGAAGGTTCCAAGACACTTGCCTTTGAAACTGCCGAACAGCTCGGATGGAATGCTCCAGACCACATCGTTGCACCACTTGGAAGCGGAGCGCTGCTTTGTGCCCTTACCAGAGGTTACAATGAACTTGAAAAGATAGGTTTAATCGACTCCGGCAGTAACATAAGGATATCAGGTTCACAGCCAACTGGTTGTTCTCCTATATCGACCGCTGTCCAGAATGACACGGAAGTTATCCCGATAAGAGAACTTGATACGATAGCCCACAGTCTTGCTATTGGAAATCCTGCTGATGGATACTATGCAAAACAGGCGATCCAGAATTCAGGCGGATATGCTGCATCTGTGACGAACGAGGAGATACTTGAAGCCATATTCCTGCTTGCAAGAACTGAAGGCATTTTCACAGAACCTGCCGGTGGAACAACAGTTGCAGGACTTAAGAGCCTTGTCGAAAGCGGCCATATTGACCCCGATGAAAGAACAGTTGTATATGTAACAGGTAATGGTCTAAAAGCACAGGATACGATTGCAGGGGCAGTTGAAATACCTGGATCGATCAAACCGTCATATTCCGAATTCACGAAAAGGTTCAGCAATATTGCAAAAAACAATAACTAATACATCAAGAGGTGAAGTAAAATGGTATCTATAAGATTTTCATCAGCATTGAACAACATAACAAAAACAAGGTCAACAAGCATCGATCTGGGTGATACTACAATAAAGACCCTTTTTGATAGACTTACTACTGAGTACGGGGAAGAGTTTGAAAGACGCCTGCTTCATGATGGAGAGGTACGAAGGTTCGTCAATGTCTACGTCAACGGTGAAGACATAAGGCATCTTTCAGGTATTTCCACCGAAATAACCGATAAGGACGAAATTTCAATATTGCCAGCAGTAAGCGGAGGCTGAGCCCGGGAAGTTAACAGGGAATAGCAGGCTCTGAAAGATATATGCATATCGTGCATATCGATCAAAAAGGACCTGCAATTCCTTAAAGTGGTGAATCGATGACCGGATTAAGAATAGGACACCTTTCAACCATGTACCATACCTCATTCATACTGATGGGGACGGACTGGCTTGAAAAAGCAGGCATCGAACCTAAGTGGAATCTCTTTGGAGGCGGACCCGCAATTGTCCAGGCGTTCGAGAACAACGAACTGGATATCGGATATATTGGTCTCCCTCCTGCAATGATAAGAATAGATCGCGGTTTGCAGATAAAGTGCATTGCAGGTGCTCATGTTGAAGGGACAGTGATGATCGCAACTCCCGAATTTCTGACACTTGATGAATGCAGAAATGACCGGACACTTTTTTTGAAGCAATTCAAAGGCCATACGATAGCCTGCCCTCCTTCAGGTTCCATCCACGATGTGATCGTCAGGAACTATATCAAAGAAACAGGGCTTGAGAATGATATTGATGTCCGCAACTACGAGTGGGCTGACATGATCCCGGAAGCCATAGCCGACGGGGAGATAAAGGTTGCAGTCGGAACACCATCCCTGGCCGTTGTGGCAAAGAGATACTGTGATACAAAGATAGTGATCCAGCCTGAACAACTGTGGCCTGATAATCCAAGTTACGGGATCGTTGCAAGCTCTGAGATGATCAAAAACTCACCAGATACTCTTTTGAAGTTCATACAATTGCATGAAAAAGCCTGTGAGTTCATTCGTGAAAATGCCGAAGAAGCATCAAGACTTGTCGCCAAGACGATCGAGATCATTGATGCGGATTTCGTGAACGATATGTATAAAGTATCACCAAAATACTCAGCAGGCATATCAGAAGAATATATCAGCTCTACCATGAAATTTGTAGATGTACTGAACGAACTCGGATATATCTCAAAGAAACTTGAGCAAAAGGATATCTTCGACCTTCGGTTTGTTGAACATTTAGGAATTTGAATTGTATTTTTTACATTTATTTTTCCATAGCACTCTTCCTTAGATCTTCCGGGAATTTCTCTATCGCATATCTAAGCGCTGTACGAGGCATATTTTCCTTGTTTCGCATGACGTAGTCGAATATTTCATTCTGATGTTTTTTGCTGGCCTCTTTAAGCATCCACCCGCATCCTTTCTGGACCAGATCATCTTTATCTGTTAATAACAGATCGGCAATCTCCAGAACATCATCCAGAAAATCCCCTCTACGGGCAGGCAAGATCAATGTGACAGCAGCAGCACGCCTGAACCAGCGGTTGTCTGAACCTGTCCATGTCTTGAGCGAAACAATGTATTGAGGATACATTTCGATGAACGAACCCACTGTGTGATTGCAAAATGTGTCGCATTTTGCCCAGTTGTTGACATAATCTCCAATCCACCTTTCAAAAACGGCGAGATCATCAGATTCATACTTCTTTCTCAAGCGATATGACCATTCGAATGCGATGAAGGCTTCCTCGTTGTAATCTGAGCTCAGAAGTTCCTCACATAAAGAATAGATCTCCGACTTGCTTTTTCCGGATATGTCTTTAAAATATTCAGTTGCTATTTTCCTGACTGTAGCAGTCTTCACGCCATAACACTTTATGTCTTCTTTAAAGAACCGTGAAGAACTGAGCTTTGTTTGCTCATCAGCGTTTTGTTCCAGTTCTTTTCTTATTTTAGCGATGATCATATCCATATTTTATTGAATAGATTAGGGTATAATGCTAACGGCTAATTGAAAAATTAAACATGATATAGAATTGTTATTTCTGAGACAAAGACCATTATTCTGAAAAGATACTGAATTAACTGGCGAAACGTCTGGATCATCAACAATCACTCTCCTGAGAAAATCCTCTGAGAGAAAAGAAAAGTAACCTGCCAACTTAAAAAGAAGACAGGAAGGTAACTCCGTACCCATTATCAAATGCAGAGATATCCCATCTCAATAAATTTAATTGCTCAAATGATCAGAGCACAAAACCACAGACACCCCTGATCTTGTGACGATCTTGCACAGATCCTCAATTGTATCGGAATATTGCTCACTGTCAACCGGGATTCCCTTGCAAAGGGTTTCCTGTAGCAGATCATCATCCACGTAGATACAATGTGTACCCTGCATGGAAAGGCGGTCATAATTTGTCTGTGCCTCTTCCCTTTTGTCTCCCGGATAGCGGATAATCTTCGCCTTTACAGCTTCGCATGCTTTGTCAGGAGATACCTGATTGTATTTTGAGATCATGCCGGCAGCAGCCGTCTGGTTGGTGTGGGGATCAATTACAATAAATGAACCTGTGATCTTGTTCTCAGAATAAATATCGGTAAATATCGGGGTCTTTAGCTCAACCTTAACTTTTCCGATCTCATTTAAGCTCAAAAACTCCGAAGGTTTCATGCTGATGTCTTCAGGATCAAACTCATGAAGTACTTCTGAGAAATTTCCTTTAACTGTACTGGTAGTATGCTTGATCAAATAATCTTTCCCAATCTCCATGGGAGCGCTATCCATCCATACTACATTCGCCTCCAGACTGCCGGCAATTACAGGAAGGTCATCAACCTTCGCGATCAGATCACCGCGGCTTATGTCAATGTCATCCTCAAGGCAAAGGGTTACTGCCATGGGAGCATAAGCATAATCGAGGTCGCCATCATACGTGACGATCCTTGAGATCTCACTGGTTTTTCCCGAAGGGAGAACTCTTACTTTATCTCCTTTGTGGACCACACCTGAAGCTATTGTGCCACAATAACCCCTGAAATCATCGCCCCCTCCCCAGTTTACATACTGGACCGGGAACCTGAAATCAATTAGGTTGCGACCACCGGATACATTTACGTTCTCCAGGTAATCAAGCAATGTAGAACCCTGATACCATGACATATTGGCACTTCGTTCGATGACATTGTCACCTTTGAGGGCACTTAGGGGTATGAAATAAATTGATTCATCCGATAATTTATCAGCAAAGGTATTGAACTCACTCACAATATTCTCGAACACCTCTTCTGAGTAGTCAACAAGATCCATTTTATTGACTGCAACTACAAAGTTCCGGATGCCAAGAAGCGATGAGATAAATGAATGACGTTTTGTCTGTGTTACAACTCCGTTCCTGGCGTCAATGAGGATCAGGGCGAGAGATGCATTTGATGAACCTGTAGCCATGTTCCTTGTATATTGCTCATGTCCTGGGGTATCTGAAATAATAAAGCGCCTTTTCGGGGTCGAATAGAACCTGTATGCGACATCGATCGTAATTCCCTGCTCCCGTTCTGATTTCAGACCGTCGGTTACCAACGAATAATCGATCTCCTGGTTTCGATGAGCTTTCGAGAATGTCTTTATTAAATTCAGTTGATCCTCGTATATTGATTTTGAATCATATAGTAATCTCCCGATAAGGGTTGATTTACCATCATCCACACTTCCTGCAGTGGCAAACCGTAATAGATCAATATTCTGATTTTGTTCGATCAAAGAGTCAGAACCCTTCAAAAGTATCCCTCCTTCTTCTTTTGCTCCATGGAGCTATCCTGATCGTGGTCGATAACCCTTGTGATACGTTCGGAATGACGGGCAACCATCATCTCTTCAATTATCTTTGGCAAAGTGTCTGCCTCTGACCTTACTGCGCCTGTACAATAATGGCACCCCAGGGTCCTGAAGCGGCACATGACCTCTTTGACCTCTTCCTCATGCTCATCCGTGTAAACCGGAATTAGCTGACCATTCTTCTCAATGACCGGTCTTTTCTTTGCAAAGTAAAGAGGAACTATCTCAATATTTTCATGGTAAATATATGTCCAGATATCAAGTTCGGTCCAGTTCGAGAGCGGGAATACCCTTATAGATTCCCCGGGATCGATCTTTGAATTAAAGAGATTCCACAGCTCAGGTTTCTGGTCCTTCGGATTCCACTGGCCATGCTTGTCGCGGAATGAATAGATCCTTTCCTTTGCCCTTGATTTCTCTTCATCTCTCCGGGCACCTCCAAACGCTGCATCATAGCCACCTTCTTTTAATGCATCAAGGAGTGCTTTTGTTTTAAGCTCGGCACAACATTTGACCGTCCCCACCGAAAGGGGATTTATACCTTTTTTAATGGCTTCTTCGTTCCTGTGAACCTTCAGGTCAAGGTTGTGTTTTTTTGTATAATAATCCCTGAATTCGTACATTTCAGGAAACTTGTATCCAGTGTCAACATGCAATAAAGGGAAAGGTACTTTTTTCGGGTAAAAAGCCTTGATCGCCAGATGGGCCATGACCGACGAGTCCTTGCCTACCGAATATAACATAACCGGATTATCAAATTCTGCAGCGACTTCCCTGATAATGCCTATGCTTTCCGCTTCAAGTGTCTTTAAGTTTGAAAGCCGATAAGATTCTTCCGTAATGACCATATTTGACCCTCCACTAATTTTTTCATCGATATATTCAATGACATTCTCAATTGATCCTGTAATCTCTTCTTCTGAAGTCTTAATTTTGAGTGTCAAATCCGGGATTTTACATTTCCTGAATGAAGTCCACATTCTTTCCTGGTTGCTTCTTCCCACCACCAGCGTCCTTCACGTTCATGCTGCCCAGGGAGAACCGGTCTGGTGCATGGTTCACAGCCAATACTGACATATCCCTTCTCATGAAGCTCATTATACGGGACATTGTTCTCCCTGATGTAATCCCATACCTGCTTAGAGGTCCAGTTTGCCAAAGGATTAAACTTCACAAGTGTACCATCACCAAAAGCTGAATCAACTTCGATCACAGGGATAGATGCACGTGTGTTAGGGCTCTGGTCCTTACGCTGGCCTGTGATCCATGCAGCCCTCTTGCTAAGGGACCGCCTTAGTGGATCGACCTTTCTGGCACCACAACATTCCTGATGACCGTCCTTATAGAATGAGAACATCCCTTTTTTGAGGACAAGTTCTTCGGTCTTTTCCCTGTTTGCAAAGAATATCTCCAGTGGGATGTTGTATTTGTCCCGGACCACATCGAAGAATTTGTAAGTTTCAGGGTGTAGTCTGCCGGTATCAAGGGAGAAGACACTCACATCGACCTTGATCTTGGTTGCCATATCAATGAGCACGACGTCCTCAGCTCCACTGAATGCAATAGAGATACCTGTGCCAAATCTATTCAGGGCATATTCAAGAATTTTCTGTGGGGAACTGTCCTTATATTCTTCAGCTAATTGTTCTATTTCTTTTATTAATTCCAGATTTGGTTCTGGCATAGTTCCATTTCCCGATTATTTTTATTGAATGATTATGCTAGATCTATAGTTATCAGCAATTAAGAGAAAGGAGATCCGGATAACAGCTACATACTGTTGATCCGGAACCTCGATTCATTCCAGCACAAAAGCCTTGAACTCTTCGAAACCTACACGTTGGATAGTATCTCCAAATCGTTCTCCTGAAGTTGCTTCTATTTTGAAGAACTCCACAGATCTCTCAATAATCCTGAACAGAGAATCTTCGTCTACGAGTTCGGTCAGTCTGATACCAAGTCTTGGATGTTTTCCCACCTTGCCACCAACGTAGACCGTATATCCTTCCCTTGCCTTGATCCATGCTTCCGTGGGGCATATCAGGAGACACTGACCACACAGGTTACATTTGTCCCTGTAAAAGTGCAGGGCTCCATCCTCGACCTTGATCGCATCCACGGGACACACTGTTTGACAGAGACCACAATAGGTACATTTACCCTCTACCCATTCCGGCTCAAGCCCCCCCATTACCCCAAGGTCGTTCTCCTGTGGTTTCATGCATGATGATGGACAGCCTGTAACTGCAAATTTGAACTTGCCGGGAAGTTCCATGGCAAAGTACTTCTCATCGATCCTTTTTGCAATGTCCTCTGCATCGATCAGCCCACGCGGACAGATGAGATTACCCTGACAGGCAACTACTCCACGAACCCTTGGACCACAGGTCCCCTGATGAACATCTCTTTTCTCAAGTTCATCAAGAAGATCCTCTGTGTCCTCAAATGGAATATATGAGATCTCAAGTCCCTGACGAGCAGTTATATGGACCTCACCCTTGCCATACTTCTCAGAAGCATCGGCAAGTGCCCGAAGCTGATCAGCTGTCAGCTGACCCCCGACAACACGAAGCCGCATTGAGAAAAGGTCTTCTTTTTGCTTCTGGCGAAGAAAACCGCCTTTTTTGAGTCTGTCATAGTTGATCGTCTTATTACCCATGTATTATCACCCTAACTTCCACAGATTGAGATATATAGGTATATAAAAAGGCAAAAGTTGCACTCTTTTAGTGGTAATTTTAGCCCCATTCCCCACTGCTATATAGCAAATTACCTTTCATTTGCTATATATTTACTCCAAATCAGACATGTAAATAAAGCTAAGTAAATCGAGATAGATAAAAGTAAAAGGGAAAATAGAAGGGGGTTATTAATAGATGATAATAGCACTGGCTGCAATTGCATCTGCGATCTTCATGGGGATCAACATTGGCGGGAACAATGCAGCAGCTGCCATGGGAGCAGCATATGGTGCAAGAGCCCGTACTAAAAGACAGGCAGTAATATTAATAGCCATTTTTTCCCTGCTTGGTGCTGTACTGAGTGGTGGAGATGTGATCAAGACGCTCGGTGAAGGAATAATTCCCGGCAACACAATAACACTTACTGCAGCGATCATTGCAACAAGCGCAGCTGCTATCAGTCTTTTCATCGGGAACATACTAAAGATTCCGATATCAGCAAGCCAGTCAGCAGTAGGAGCCATTGTAGGAATCGGTCTGTTCTACGGGATACTTGATACCCAATTGCTATCAACAATAGTCGGATGGTGGATTGCCACACCAGTGCTTGCATTCGTACTTGCTTATCTTTCCGGGAAATACCTTCACCCCAGACTTGTCGTCTGGCTTGTGGAACATGAATCAGAAGCACAGATCAGAAGCACTATTGCAAAGCTTCTGACAGTAACCGGTTGTTATGTCGCCTATTCAGCAGGTGCAAATAATGCTGCCAATGCTGTTGGTCCTCTTGTAGGAGCGGGGTTCATAGACCAGACAACAGGAGCTGTTATCGGAGGTCTTACACTTGGTATTGGAGCGATAGTGATAGGAGGTCGTATCCTCCAGACGGTTGGAACGGAGATAGCAGAGATCTGTACGATCCGTGCGATCTTCATTGAAGCGATCGTAGCGATAATCGTCCACGGTGCATCTCATTACGGCATACCAGTAGCACTCGGCCAGTTAGTACCGGCAGCCGTTATTGGCATTGGATGCGCCAATAAAGGCATGGATACGATAAAGAATAAAACAGTAAGACGCATTGCAGTTATGTGGATCATATCACCATTGGTAGCAGGTCTGTTAGCATACACTGCCATCAGTCTTATTTCCTGAATAAAAAAAGAGAGGATGATATTCCGGATCGATATGTCACATAATAAGTGACAGATTCATCTGGAATTTTCTATTTTAAGTGATTCTTCCG
Organism: Methanococcoides sp. AM1; assembly: GCF_900774055.1. Classification (NCBI taxonomy): domain Archaea; kingdom Methanobacteriati; phylum Methanobacteriota; class Methanomicrobia; order Methanosarcinales; family Methanosarcinaceae; genus Methanococcoides; species Methanococcoides sp. AM1. The sequence continues at coordinate 413,405 of NZ_CAAGSW010000004.1, forward strand.
CCCTGTTCATAATTTCTTCATTATCGTCATAGATCTTCCGGATATTATCCATTGCACGGTTAAGGCGTTTTTTCAATAGTACAAGTTCCCTGTCCGAAAGATCATACTCCGGGACATTATCGATCCACAATTGCTGTACTTCGATAAGGGCATCGACCGCTGATTTTGTCCTGTTAATTGTTGTAGCGTCCATAGAATATCTTATATATGCAAGATATTAATAAGGTAATGGGGGAGGCAATAATTGTCACGATGCCACTTGTTATTTATCTGGCAGCTAATAGACCATCGATGACATTAATAGAACTATATTATTCCGATATTTGCATGAACTGCCATTATGTCAGGAACCAGATAATAGAAGTTCTTCCTGAAGGTGTTATGTTCAAGGAAATTAACGTAACAAGCATAGAAGGTGCTGAGAGAGCAAAGCAACTCGGGATAGAAGAAGTACCTAGTATCACTATTAATGGGGAGGTCGTGCTTATCGGACGAGTGGAAAAGGGCGAGATACAAGAGGAACTTGAAGAGTTCCTTTGAGTAATAAGGATTGTATTAGACCAAAAGAATCCAGGGGGAATTCCTAACTGAATCTTGATATTTATAAAAATCTGAACAGGGGTATTGAAAGCACATACATAAACCTTAACCCCATCCAGAGGGGAGGAGTGCTTACAGCTGAGGCCAGGAAAGCAGCGCTTGAATTTGCGGATGGTTATTCAGTTTGTGACTTCTGTTTCGAATCAAGGGTCGATCTTGTCCAGAACCCGCCTGTAAGGAACCTTACAGCAGACATTGCCGAATTCCTGAATATGGATGACGTAAGATTCACAGCTGGCTGCCGGCATGCAAAATGGGCAGCTATGCACATGGTCACCGAACCCGGCGAGACCATTGTACTGGATTCACTTGCACATTATACATCATATCTTGCAGCAGAGGCAAACCAGCTTAAGGTCGTTGAGGTGCCACATAGCGGCTACCCTGAATTTACGATAGATCCCGAAGGTTACGCGGAAAAGTTCGAGGAAGTAGAACGCAACATCGGTTCACTTCCGGCACTGGCACTACTTACACATGTCGATTATCGCTATGGTAATGTGGCAGATGCTGCTGCTGTTGGGAAGATCTGTAAAGAATACGGAGTTCCGTTCCTGCTGAACACAGCTTACTCCTCAGGAATAATGCCTATTGATGGCAAAAAACTTGGTGTGGACTTCCTTTGTGCTTCCGGGCACAAAAGCTGGGCAGCATCCGCTCCAATGGGAATACTCGCAACTACCTTTGAATGGAACCAGCAGGTATTCGATAAATCAACCATCCGAGGTGACTGGAGTGGACGTGGCTTCACAAAAAAAGAGGTTGCCCTGTTTGGATGTTCACCTGTCTTCGGAGTTCCGGTAATGTCACTGATGGCATCATTCCCGAGTGTTGTGGAACGTGTGAAGCATTGGGATGAGCAGGTCGAGAATGCAAGATACCTTGCATCACAGCTTGAGCGTATCGAAGGATTCCACCAGATGGGTGTCAAGCCGACAGAGCATACGCTTGTAGCATTCGAATCACTGCCGCTCTTTGAGGCTGCTGCCAAGACAAAGAAACGAGGATACTTCCTCTACCACGAACTGAAGAAGCGAAAGATAATAGGAATACAACCAGGAATGAGCAAGAGCTTCAAATTGAATACATTCGGACTCAGCAGAGTTCAGGTAGAATACGTTGCCAGAGCTTTCATTGAGATAGCAAGGAAATATGAAATACCGGTGGAGGATGAAGCATGAAATACACGGAACTGACAAAACAGTTCAGGCAATTCTTCGAGTTGCCTCTTACACCGGTTGCTGTCAAGTTCAATAGCGATGATGAGCCAAATATTCCGCACCCGATGCGTTATTGTGAGATAGTTAGAAAAGCGGCGGCCTTTGGTACGTCCTACACCTGTTCGGCTGACGATATGTCCTGTGCAAGCGCAGAGCTGGCACTTGGTTTTACAGAACCTGCTTACGGGGATGTGTATCCAAGGGTGAAACCTGCGGATACCAGGACGATGACCGTCACACCACTTGACAGATGTGAATTTGAACCTGATGTGGTGGTGGTTGTAGGAACCGCCAGCAAACTTATGCGTGTGGCTGCGACACTTTCCAAAGTGAAAGGCGGCATGGTAGATGCAAAATTCAAAGGTGAATTCGCGGTCTGTGGAGAATGTACGACCATCCCGGTAATGGAGAACAAGGTGAACCTCTCACTTTTGTGTGCCGGAGCTCGTATGTTCAGTGATTACAGGAACGATGAGATAGTATTCGGATTCCCTATGGGGGCTTTTGTTGAACTCACAGAATCGCTGAAGGAAGAGAGTATCACAAAAGCGCTCTGTGGCTGTTTGATGGATGACCTCCCGGCACGTTTGGTGGATGCTATCCTGGCACTTGGTTTCACGAAAGGTACGGATCATTTCATCGGACGTTTCGGGGATGAGATCGTAAGGCTATACATTCCAAAGGACGAAAGTGGAAAGAGCTCATCAGTAACCCTGCATGTTCCTGTCAAGTTCAAAGATGCAAATGCAGCAAAAGCTTCGGAAGAAGTTGCAACCGACCTGTTCGAGGAACCGATGAACTATCGTCTCAGGGATAACTGGGTAGATTCAATACTGCTGATCGACCTTCACGAACCGATAAGGCGTGCAGCCATGAAACCTGAGAAGTTCAACGCACTTGTCAACAATGGAATAGAGGCAATGCTGGATCGTGTTGCAAAGTTCAAGCGCAAGACGATACAGTGAAACATTCGTAAAAGCAGTTCTTCTATAAGATGTGGTAGATCTGCTTTTACCTTTTTAAAATAATCAGCTCACTAAAATAAGAGGGTAAAAAAGAAGTTCCCGGGATGTCAGGACTTTTTGATATGTAACTTCCATATGTTATTTTCTTCGTTGTCAATACCAAGAATAGTATGCCCTTCATTTATCAGACTTTTAGGAACATTTGAAATTGCAGGAGCATAATCAAAGATCACTGTGAGATGGTCACCACATTCCAGTTCCTCTAACTGCAATTTTGTTTTTACGAAAGTAAAGGGACAAATCTCCCCCCTGAGATCTAATTCGATTTGTTCTTCAGCCATATTTTTACCTTTAGTCTTATATTGGAATGAAGACAGCTCTACCTGTAAAGATATAAGGTCTAAGATACAGGCAAATAAAGACGGGTTCTTCATCAATCCAATGTAAGACTGGCAACAAAAAACATTATGCAGGTTTGACTCAAATTAATGAGATTTGCCGACATATTTATATACAAGAGAATTGTATTCACAATTGTGACTTCACAATAGTGAAGTTGTGATGTGCCATATCAAATTATGGATACTACTAGATCTAACCTATACAAAGGAGTAATGAAAATGAGGGATCGCTTTTGTTGACAATCACGAGAAAAACGTACAGATGAAAAAAAGCGTCGAAGAGCCAAAGGACAAACACCTGAGAAAGACAATTGAAGGATTGCCACCTTCTGCAAAACTTGTCTATAAGGTACTTGAATACGGTGGTCTTCTGACACAGAAAGAAATTGCCGAACAAAGTTATCTTCCCCCCCGTACCATCCGATATGCATTGGGAAGACTGAAGGATGAGGATTTCCTGCAGGAAAGATTCTACTTCAAAGACGCAAGACAAAGCCTGTATGGTCTGAAAGACATGACCAAGCAGCAAGTAGCAGGTGAAGCAGCTTCACAGGCAGAATTTGACTTTGCCAATGTATATACTGTCCCTAAGGAGTACGAAGTATTGGCAACATAAATTTAATTCTGTGAAAAACGGATCAAACCAATAACCTAAAAAACCAATGTCTAAAATATGATTGGAAAAAGGTGTTACAACCAATGGCGGACTCATTGCGAAAACAATGGGTTCATTACTCATTTTAGCTATTTTTTTCATTTTCCAATATATCGTTTTTAAATCGATAATTGAAATTAATTCTCAGTAGGATACATCCCCCATTTAAATATATTGGAAAATATTCAAATTATAATAAGACCTTCAGCGATGGATAAAAATATTGCACTTTATATTCAGAACCAGAAATAATCCAATCTTTTCAATTATCTCGATTCTCCACGGTTTAATAATCAGTAGGAAGATGTAGCTTCAGATAAATTTGGGGATTTTACCAAAGCCCAGGTTATAGGGATCAGTTAGATAAATTGCAAGTAACTAAGATCTGCATCAATTTGACTCTGCAAATTGTGATCATGGATTAAAACATATCAGAACAACAAAGCCAGAACTAGCAGATCAAAATTAGCTAAAGAAAAAGGGTAATCGAGTGAGCACAGCAGCGACGCAGATTTCCCGAGGACTCTCGTACCTCAGTACAGTAAGCAACGTGGGCAGGCTTATCTTCTGTGTTCGGAATGGGAACAGGAGTGACCCTGCCGCTATGGCCGCCGTACTCTAACTCATATTAATGGATGAAAGCCAAGGTCCGAATCCAGATCAGCGCTTCTGCAGCGCGCGACCTTTGAGCTTTGCTCAAGAGGTCAGGATGCTGAATCAG